>CAWUXN010000296.1:0-8957 GCA_963926415.1 uncultured Loktanella sp. | reverse complement strand
AATCCGGAGTCCGCTTTGTTGCGCCGCCGCTTGCTCTTTGCACAGATAACGCAGCGATGATCGCATTTGCGGGCATGCACCGTTTGGCGCAGGGCAATTTCGATGATCTGAGCTTGTCAGCCCGCCCACGCTGGCCGCTTGACGAAAGTGCGCCTAGGATGCTTGGCTCTGGCAAAAAAGGGGCTAAGGCGTGATCGGCGTCGTCGGCGCAGGTGCTTTTGGCACGGCGTTGGCGATTGCGCTGGCCCGAGATGGGAGAACTGTCACGCTTTGGGCGCGAAATATTGGGGATATGAGAAGCGCCCGCCGCAGCCCGCGCCTGCCCGATGTTACACTGCCGGATGACATAACGATCACGCAAGAGATGGCGGATATCGCCGGTGCAGAGACTGTTTTGCTGGCCGTGCCCGCGCAGTCTTTGCGCGATGTTTTGACTGCCCATACCGCTCATCTGCACGGAAAACTGCTTGTGGCCTGCTGCAAGGGGATCGACCTCGAAACCCTGACCGGGCCAGTCATGACGGTCGCACGCACCCTCCCGGGTGCTGTGCCCGCTATCCTGACCGGTCCGTCCTTCGCCGCCGATATCGCGCGCGGTCTGCCGACGGCGCTGACGTTGGCCTGCGCTGATGATGCCGTGGGCCACAAACTGCAGCAGCAGCTATCGACTGGCACCCTGCGCATCTATCGCACGACCGACACGATCGGCGCAGAGCTGGGCGGCGCGCTGAAGAACGTCATTGCGATTGCCTGCGGTGTGGCGATCGGTGCAGGCCTTGGGGACAGCGCACGCGCGGCTTTGATGACGCGGGGCTTTGCCGAAATGCAGCGTCTGGCGCAGTTTTTGGGGGCAAAACCTCAAACTTTGACCGGTCTGTCGGGCCTTGGTGATCTGGCGCTGACCTGCACGTCATCCCAATCGCGGAACTACCGCTATGGTCTGGCGTTAGGGGCTGGAACGCCGATTGATCCCGCAATGACGGTCGAGGGGGCGGCGACGTCTTGGGCTGTGACCCATATGGGGCAGGATCGCGGGATCGACCTGCCGGTATGTGGCATCGTGGCAGCCTTGACACGGCGCGAAATCAGTGTCGAAATTGCACTGCAGAGCCTGCTGAGCCGTCCTCTCAAGAAGGAATAACATGGCCTATTGGTTGATGAAATCCGAACCCGACGTCTTTGGCTGGGATGACCTGGTCGCCAAGGGCGTTAGCCCTTGGGACGGCGTGCGCAACTATCAGGCGCGGAACTTTCTGCGCGATATGGCGGTCGGCGATCAGGCGTTTTTCTACCATTCCCGCACGGGACTGGTAATTGTCGGTATCATGGACATCGTCGCCCCCGCCTATCCCGACCCCACAGCGCCAGATCCCAAATGGGTCTGCGTCGACGTAAAAGCCGTCCGGACTTTTGACCATCCGGTCACGTTGGAAGCGATCAAACAGGATCCCCGCCTGTCAGACATGGTGCTGGTCAAGAACTCTCGGCTGTCGGTGCAGCCGGTGACCGCGAACGAATGGCAGTTGACCTGCGCATGGGGATTGAAGAAAGCCTAGACTGAACGCTTTGCCGCGCATCACTCTGGCCTTGTTCACATGATGCGGAACGCCCGCCGAACGTTTGGCCGACGTCCAAAATATCAAAGATCAGCCGTAGACGGCTTCTTTGCCAAAATGCTTAGTCAGCAGATAATACATAACGGCGCGGTACTTGTTGCGGTTCGACCGACCGTAGGTCTCAATCGCGTTTTGTATGCCGCCCATCAGTTCGGGGCCGTCGGGCAGCCCCAGTTTTTTCTGTAAAAAGCCATCGACGATGCGCTGGAGTTCTTCGATATCGCTGCCGGCAACGGTGCTGGCGTCGTCGTTATAGATCGACGGGCCGCAGCTAATTGTCACCTTTTTGAGCAGGTCCATATCCGGCGTCATGCCGCATTTTTCCTTAATGTCCGCCGCGTATTTCGCGATCAGATCATCACGTTTTCCCATGTTGGTATCCCCCAAGCTTTATATGCCGGCCGTCAAGCAGCCGTGGTAGAAAGCCTAGGAGCATGACATTGAGCTAGGCAACAAAAAACCGGCAACAAAAGGGCCGGTTTTTTTCGCAAATCGCGTCTTTCCGCTTAGTAGCGGTAGTGCTCGGGCTTAAACGGGCCTTCGACGGTGACGCCGATATAGTCAGCCTGATCCTTCTCCAGTTGCGTCAGTTTGACGCCGATCCGGGCCAGATGCAGGCGGGCGACTTTTTCGTCCAGCAACTTGGGCAGGATGTACACGCCGGGCTGGTATTCGTCGCCCTTGGTCCACAGTTCGATCTGCGCCAGCACCTGATTGGTAAAGGATGCTGACATCACAAAGGATGGGTGGCCGGTGGCGTTGCCAAGGTTCAGCAGACGGCCCTCAGACAGCAGAATCAGACGGTGTCCGTTGGGCATCTCGATCATGTCGACCTGCTCTTTGATGTTCGTCCACTTATGGTTCTTCAGCGCGGCGACCTGAATCTCGTTGTCGAAGTGGCCGATATTACCGACGATCGCCATGTCCTTCATCTGGCGCATATGCTCGATGCGGATGATGTCCTTGTTGCCGGTCGTGGTGATGAAGATGTCAGCTGTATCAACGACGTCTTCCAGCAGGACGACTTCAAAGCCATCCATCGCGGCCTGAAGTGCGCAGATCGGGTCGACTTCAGTGACTTTCACACGCGCACCAGCACCGCTAAGCGACGCAGCAGAGCCTTTGCCGACGTCGCCGTAACCGCAGACGACGGCGACCTTGCCAGCCATCATGGTGTCAGTGGCGCGGCGGATACCGTCGACCAGCGATTCCTTGCAGCCGTACTTGTTGTCGAACTTCGACTTGGTGACGGAATCGTTCACGTTGATTGCAGGGAAAGGCAGCTGACCTTTTTTGTGAAGGTCATAAAGGCGGTGGACGCCGGTTGTCGTTTCCTCAGATACACCTTTGATCGCGTCGCGGGTTTTGGTGAACCAGCCTGGGGATTGCGCCATGCGCTTCTTGATCTGCGCCTTGATGGCGACCTCTTCTTCGGACTGCGGAACGGCAATGATGTCTTCGCCTGCTTCGGCGCGTGCGCCAAACAGAATATACAGCGTCGCGTCACCGCCATCGTCCAGGATCATGTTCGCGCCGTCAGGGAACTGGAATGACCGGTCAAGATAGTCCCAATGCTCTTCCAAGCTTTGGCCCTTGATCGCAAAGACCGGCGTGCCACCAGCGGCAATCGCGGCAGCAGCGTGGTCTTGGGTCGAGAAGATGTTGCAGGACGCCCAGCGCACATCAGCGCCCAGCGCTGTCAGCGTTTCGATCAAGACGGCCGTCTGGATCGTCATGTGCAAGGATCCGACAATGCGCGCGCCAGCCAGCGGCTTGGTCGTGCCGTATTCGTCGCGGCAGGCCATCAGGCCCGGCATTTCCGTTTCGGCAATGTCGAGTTCCTTGCGGCCATAGGCGGCAAGAGCGATATCCTTGACGATGTAGTCCTGAGTCATGTTGCATGTTCCTTGCGCATAAGCTTTGCGCTGCGGATATCACACCGGCCATTTCTGGGCAACGCGACACGAGGACAGCCATGAAACAACCCCGCGCGTGGCAACGCATGCTATCTGGTCGCAGGCTTGACCTGCTGGACCCAACCCCGATGGATATCGAGGTCGAGGATATCGCCCACGGGCTGGCCTTTGTCGCCCGTTGGAACGGGCAGACGCTGGGCGATTATGCCTATTCCGTTGCCGAACATTCCCTGCTGGTCGAGGAAATCTTCACCCGCCGGCAACCCGCTGCGCCGGCAAAATGGCGGCTGGCAGCCTTGCTGCACGATGCCCCAGAATATGTGATCGGTGACATGATTTCGCCGGTCAAGGCGGCGATCGGTCCAATCTATGGCGAGTTGGACGCACGCCTGACGGCGGCGATCCATCTGCGCTTTGGGCTGCCTGCCATGTTACCGGTGCAGGTGAAAAAGCAGATCAAAGCTGCCGACAACGTGTCGGCATGGCTAGAAGCAACTCAAATCGCAGGGTTTTCCCGCACTGAGGCGGACAAGCTGTTTGGCAAACAGCCCGCCGCACTGGTCGAGGCCCTTACCATCGCCCTGCGCCCGCCCGTCGTGGTGCGGCGGGATTATAAAAACCGGGTCGCGGCGTTGCTTGCGCAGATCTAGGCTACTTTGGGCTGCGCTTTGCAAGAATACGCTGCAATGTCCGGCGGTGCATGCTGAGGCGCCGGGCGGTTTCGCTGACGTTACGTTCGCACAGCTCGTATACGCGCTGGATGTGTTCCCAACGCACGCGGTCCGCGCTCATCGGGTTATCGGGCGGTGGCGGAAGCTCGTCCTTACGCGCCAGAAGGGCGTTGGTCACGTCGGTCGCGTCGGCCGGTTTCGCCAGGTAATCGATCGCGCCGATTTTCACGGCGGCGACGGCAGTGGCGATAGCACCGTATCCGGTCAGCACAACGATGCGGGCGTCGGGGCGGCGTTCGCGCAGCAATTCTACCACGTCCAGACCATTGCCATCCTCGAGCCGCAGATCGACGACAGCATAGGCGGGCGGACGGGCGGTGGCGATGGCACGGCCAGCGGCGACGGATTCAGCAGTTTCAACAATGAAACCACGTTTTTCCATTGCTTTGGCCAGACGTTTGACAAAGGCTTCGTCATCATCGACCAGCATAAGCGTCTTGTCCGGTCCCAGATCGAGCGGCTCTTGGTTCATCACGCGTTCCTTGAATATTTTAAACTGAATTAGGCTGTTGGGTCCTGCGGTCAACTGGCAGAGATGGTACAGGCGACCTGATCAGCAACCTGCTGGGGGCTTTCGTCGCGGCGGAAAAAGCTGGTAAATCCGGTGTCTGGCATCATCAAATACGTAAAGACCGAGTGATTCATCAGATAGTATTCGGGATCGTCATCCGCCTTTGAATAAAAGACGCGGTACGCATCTGCGGCGGCTTTGACCTGCGCCGCGCTGCCAGACAGGCCTATCATCTTGTCCGAAAAGTTCTGCACGTAACCGCCGATGACCTCTGGCGTATCGCGCGCAGGATCGATTGTAATAAACACAGGTGTGACACTGTGACCCGCCAGCGCCAGCAGATCGACGGCCTGCGCGTTGCGGGCGTTGTCGATGGGGCAGACGTCCGGGCAAAAGCTGTAGCCGAAATAGATCAGCGCCGGTTCGGTAATCACATCGCCATCGGTCACGGTCTGCCCAACACCATTGACCAGCGTGAACGGACCGCCGATGTCGGCACCTGTGGCGCTGGATGTGAAACAGTAATTGGGACCAGACTGCACCACCGTCACCAGATAAGTCACCCCCAGCAAGGCAAGTGTTGTAGTACCAGCCAGAATTGCGGTCAGTCGTCTCATGGGTATGTCCTTCTCCAACGCGTGGCATTGATTGCGCATCCCAGGCTTCGTAACAATGGGCCACGAACGCACATCCCCTTGATCACAGGATTTCAAGATGACCAGCAAAGACACGGACATCCTGCAGGACCGTGAACGCAGTAACTGGGTGCGCCTGCGGACCCTGCTAATCTTGCGGTGGTGCGCCATCGGCGGCCAAATCGTCGCTATCTTGATCGCCACCCGTTATTTCGGCCTGAAAATAGAGGCGGGGCCGTCCGCGATGACCATCGGGGCGGCGATGATTGCCAATCTGATCAGCAGCTTTGTCTATCCCGAGAACAAGCGTCTGTCGGAGCGCGAGGCGAGCGCGATGATGGCCTTTGATATCGTGCAGCTTGCGGTGCTGCTGTATTTGACGGGCGGGCTGAATAATCCCTTCGCTCTTCTGATTTTGGCCCCTGTCATCATTGCCGCGACCGTTCTGCACCTTGTCAGCTTTATCCTGCTGGGGCTGCTTGCCATCGGCATGATTACCGTGATCGCCATCACCTTTGTCCCGCTGCAGGCCGCCAACGGCACTCTGTTGCTGCTGCCGCCGATGTTTCACTTTGGCTTCTGGGTGTCACTTATGATCGGCGTCGTCTTTCTGGGGATCTATGCTCGGCAGGTCACGACCGAGATGAACACCATGGGCGATGCCCTGCTTGCGACCCAGCTGGCACTGGCCCGCGAGCAAAAGCTGACTGATCTGGGCGGTGTCGTCGCCGCAGCAGCGCACGAGCTTGGTACGCCGCTCGCAACCATCAAGCTGGTCAGCAACGAGCTGGTCGACGATCTGGCCGACTACCCGGACCTGCGCGAGGATGCAGAGTTGATCCGTTCTCAGGCCGATAGGTGCCGCGATATTTTGCATTCTATGGGCCGCGCCGGAAAGAACGACCTGCACCTGCGGTCTGCCCCATTGGAAACCGTCGTGAGAGAGGCCGCAGAGCCGCATTTGCAACGCGGTCGCAACGTCAGTTTCGATGTCGCGCCAGAGGTGGGGTGCACCCTGACCCAGCCGGTCATTCAGCGGCGGCCAGAGATCATTCATGGGTTGCGTAACCTGATTCAGAACGCGGTTGATTTTTCTCAGACGCAGATTGCGATTGATGTGCGCTGGTCTAATACGCAAATCTTTGTTCGCATTGTCGATGACGGCCACGGCTTTCCACAATCTGTGATTGGACGCATCGGTGATCCCTTTGTGCGGCGCAGGCGTGTTACTCTGGATCTGTTGCGGCGTCCTGGCTATGATGGAATGGGACTGGGATTGTTCATTGCCAAGACTTTGCTGGAACGTTCGGGTGCGCAGTTGCTGTTTGCCAACGGCCAACGCCGCAACCCGCAGGGGCAGGTCAACGACATGGGGACAGGCGCGATTGTTACCGTGACCTGGCCAATGAAGGTATTAACCCCCACATCATCGGGCAGCTATCCGGCGTTAGGTGAAAACCAACTTATTTTGGATTGATTTAGATTTCTTAAGCCTGCGTTAACCCGGTTCAATCAATTTCAAGTTGTTGTGATCGGGAGATTCTAGATGGTTTTTAACAGTGAATTAATGCTTTTTTCAGCGGGCGGCTTTGCGTTGATCGATCTTCTGGCTGTGATCCAAGCGTTGCGATCCTATCAACTGCCTTCGTCCGCGCAGCCTGTAAAATCCCTTCCCGATGTTCAGACACCAGCGTTCCTGTTCAATCAGGACTTGCTCGTCGAAGCCTCGCCCAGCGGGGCCGCGTTGATCGCAAATACAAAGGCGGGGCAGTCCGACCGCGATGCTGTCATCGCAGTCCTTTCACGGCAGCTTCCAAACCAGCGCGAAAGGATAGCCACGCTGGGGACCGATAGCAGCGTGGCGCTTATCGCGACAGACGATGCGGCGTTGGGCCTGACCTTGACGGAACGACAGGGGTTATTGCGTATCAGTCTGGATGCCCCCAGCGTAAAAACCGCAAGCCGCCGCTACGATGATCTTGAACGCGCGTCCCTTATGGACGATCAAAACATGCTGCGATTGGTCGCCCGCGGCACCCCGCAACTGATCTGGACCGAAGATACCCAATGGTACCTAACCTGGGCCAATGCGGCTTATCTTTCCTATGCCAACCGCCTCATGCCCAATGACGACCGCCGTGGTCGTGCCTGGCCCGGAGAGCGACTTTTCCTCCCTTGCCCAAGGACCCACGCACCTTTGGTGGTCGCCACGCCCTGCAACTGCCAGGCGAACGGGCGGAACACTGGTTTGATATCACCGCCGTGCCGCAGGGCGGATTCGTCATCTATTTTGTCATCTACGCCAATGCGGCAGTGCGTGCGGAACGCGCACAGTAGGAATTTCAGCAAACCTTGGCCAAGACCTTTGCCCCGCTGTCGACGGGATTTGCCATATTCAATCGCAAACGGCAGTTGGCCATGTTCAACACTGCCCTGCTGGATGTGGCCAGGCTTGCCTTCGGCTTTATGTCAACGCGACCGACCATCGACATGGTGCTGCACCGGCTGTGCGAAACGCGCAAACTGCCAGAGCCCAAGAACTTCAACACTTGGGAAGATCAGTTTTCTGCGCTGGAAGCGGCCGCCAAGAACGGCACCTATTCAGAGCTATGGGAAATGCCCAACGGCCAGACCTTTCGCCTCACGGGCCGGCCACATCCTGACAGCGCACTAGCCTTCCTGTTCGAGGACATCACTGCCGAGGTGTCCCTGACCCGCCACTTACGCACCGAGATCGAGACGAGCCAGTCGATCATCAACACCCTGCCCGATGCGATTGCCGTCTTTTCGCTCAGCACGCTGGTCATGACTAACGCAGCCTATGGCACCATCTGGAAGCGCGGGGATGAACCACAGATGGTGATCCACGATCTGCGCAGCGCTTTGAGGATCTGGAAAGTGCGCTGCGCACCATCCAGCCTATGGCATGATGTCAAGAATTTTGGCCAGATGCGCCATGACAGCCCCATCGTATTGGACCAGTTGATTCTGACGAATGGCCGCCTTCTTGATTGTGCAGTTCAGGCGATCCCCGACGGGTTGACGTTGGTGCGTTTCGCCACAGCCACCGGCCGGCTGGAAAGCAGCCCGCAACCCCCTCGCCAAGCACACGGCTGACCGCGCAGATCGGCGGAATTGGCTTGCAGCGGCCCCCCTGTCATTTAATCTGGCGGCATGTCTCCTCCGTTCCAACGTATCCTGCTGGCTGACGCCGACGCGACCGCCGCTGTGGCGGGTCATATTGCCATGGCACTTGGGGCTGGCGATACCCTTTTACTGCAAGGTGACATTGGCGCAGGCAAGACGACATTCGCCCGCGCCTTGATCCGCGCCCGACTGAAGTCTTCGCAAGAGGACGTGCCATCACCGACCTTTACTCTGGTGCAGACCTATGACGCTGGCGATCTGGAAATCTGGCATTGCGATCTGTACCGACTGACCGATTCGCAAGAGGTGCTAGAACTGGGCTTGGACGACGCTTTTGCCGAAGCCATCTGCCTAATCGAATGGCCCGACCGGCTGGGCCCGAACCTGCCGTCCGATCCCCT
>CAWUXN010000295.1:0-2833 GCA_963926415.1 uncultured Loktanella sp. | reverse complement strand
CACTTCACGCTTTGGGGAAATCCGCGCAGCTGCCGCGCAGCGGTCTTTCAAAACCGCCGCCATGCCGCTACTGTGCCTAAAAATTCGGCCAACCCATTGGGGCGGTCGGAGCATACGGGTGTCTGCTGATCAAGGCCGTGTGAAACGGTAAAGCTGCACCCAGAGATCAAAAGGGCGAGCAATGGCGGACACATCGCAGATCACGGCACATTCCAACACGCTGCGGCGGACAGCGGGGGTGATGGCCCTGATGGCGGCCGTAAGCCTTGCCGGCTGTGACAAAATGCCAAAGCTCGGTGCCGATGCTGCCGGTGACGAGGCCGCGGGCGCGGTCGCCACCGATGGCACATCTCTGGTCGAACGCGACATCGAAGCGCCAGAGGTGTTTTCCGTCAGCGAGCCCGGTTTGTGGGACGGTCGCCCGTCACTTGGCGGCGTCTGGGTGGCTCACCCCAAGGTCACCGACCCTGAACGCGTGATCATCCGCAACACTGCCAATGATAAATTCGTCATCGGTGCCCTGTTCCGCCGCGAGCTGGAAAACCCCGGCCCCGCGCTGCAAGTGTCATCAGACGCGGCAGAGGCGCTTGGCATTCTGGCCGGATCGCCGACGATGCTCAGCGTTATTGCCCTGCGACGCGAGGAAGGCCCCGCGCCCACCCAGACCGCGATCACTGACTTTGACGCACCAGAGGTTATTGCAGCCACCCCGCTAGAGCCTGCCGCCGCCACGGGGGCCGAACCAGCCCCCGCTATCACAACAGAGCTGGCACCCGCAGCCCCTGCCCCGGAACCTACATCGGATCTGGGTAAACCATTTATCCAGATAGGTAACTTCAGCGTCGAGACGAATGCCAACGCCACCGCTGACCGCCTGCGCGGTAACGGCTTGTCAGCGCGGGTGCTGTCCCAGTCCAGTCAGGGCAAATCCTTCTGGCGGGTGATCGTCGGACCCGCACCTACTGTCAGCGATCGCTCGCTGGTGCTTGAAAAGATCAAGGGACTTGGATTCCCGGATGCCTACGCCGTCACCAACTAGACCCCTGCCCCGGAGCGCTTTTCCATGTTCGCCATCATTCGCCCCCTCGCCGCCCTGCTGATCTGTGTCGTGGCCAGCAGCGCTCAAGCGCAGGCTTTCAATACCACGGCACGCGCCGCCTATGTTCTGGACGAAAGCACTGGCACGGTGCTGCTGGCCAAGAACGCAGACACGCCCCTGCCGCCCGCGTCGATGTCAAAACTGATGACGATCTATATGGCGTTCGAGGCGATTGCCGATGGCCGCCTGCGCATCGACGAGGAACTTCCCGTCTCTGCCCATGCGGCCAGCTATGCAGGGTCCAGCATGTTTCTGGACACCACCGACCGCGTCAAGGTCGAGGACCTACTGCGCGGCGTCATCGTGCTGTCTGGCAACGACGCGTCAGTCGTGCTGGCGGAGGCGCTGTCCCCCGACGGCACAGAGGCCGGGTTCGCGCGCATGATGACCGACCGGGCGCGGCAGATGGGGATGATGCATTCGACCTTTGCCAATGCGAACGGCTGGCCCGCCGCGGGCCACGAGATGTCGATGCGCGACCTTGGCACATTGGCCGATCACCTGATCACCGATTTTCCGACCTTCTATACAATCTTTTCCGAACAAGAGTTCCTGTTCGACGGCCGTGTGCCGTCCAACAGCCAAAACCGCAATCCGATCCTTGGCCTTGGTATCGGCGCTGACGGCCTGAAAACCGGCCACACGAGCGAGGCCGGCTATGGCCTTGTCGGGTCAGCCAAGCAGGACGGGCGCCGCATCATCTTTGTTTTGTCCGGCATGGACGGCACGGCAGAGCGGCGCGAAGAATCCGAAAAAGTCGTCAACTGGGCCTTTCGCCAGTTCGCGCAAAAGGATGTCGCAGCAAAAGGCACCGTGATCGCCGATGCTGCCGTGTGGATGGGCGAGGTTGATCAGGTTGGCCTGACCGTAGCTAACGATTTATCCCTGCTGATCCCAGTGATGCAGCAGGACAACCTGACCGCCGATGTCGTCTATGACAGCCCGGTGCGCGCCCCAATTGCAGCGGGCGAGCAGTTAGGAGAGTTGGTCATTACCCTTGAAGGCATGCCGGAAAAGCGCATCCCGCTGGTGGCGGACCGTGACGTGGCGGTGGGGGGCTTCATGCCGCGCATGCGAACCGCCGCGGAGGTCATCATGGGCAAGATCACCGATGCTGCCGCGAATGATACCCCGGCGGACGCAGACGTCGCCGCCCCCCCCGCATGAGTGCACCTGCCCGGTTCATCACCTTTGAGGGCATCGACGGGTCCGGCAAGTCAACGCAGGCCCGCCTGTTGGCCGACAGCCTGCGCGCGGGTGGCACAGATGTCGTACTGACTCGCGAGCCGGGCGGCAGCCCCGGGGCGGAGGAAATCCGCCAGCTATTGTTGACGGGTGACACCGACCGCTGGTCCGCGATGACGGAAATTCTGCTGTTCACGGCTGCCCGCCGTGACCACCTGGAAAAAACAGTGCTGCCCGCGCTGGATGAAGGCCAGATCGTGATCAGCGACCGCTTTGCCGATAGCACCCGAGTTTATCAGGGCGCGACTCGCGGTGATCTGCGCAATACGGTCGATGCCCTGCACAAGCTGACCATCGGCCGCGAGCCTGACCTGACCTTCATCATCGACATGGACCCGGCCATCGCCCTGCAACGCGGCCTTGCCCGGTCCAGCGGCGAAGACCGGTTCGAGGATATGGGCCTGAGATTTCAAGAAACCCTGCGCCACGGCTTCCTGACGCTGGCCCACGCCAACGCCGACCGCTGCGTCGTGATCGACGGCAACCGCG
>CAWUXN010000294.1:0-3326 GCA_963926415.1 uncultured Loktanella sp. | reverse complement strand
TTCTGATCGAACGATGGCGGGGCCACTACAACGCGGTCAGGCCACACAGCGCTTTGGGTTGCCGCCCGCCAACGCTAAAAAGCATCGTCCAGATGGACCAAAGGCCGACCATGCATTAACATTCAAACCGGACCACCCGATGGGGGCACACCAAGGTCATTGCGACAATTCCGATGATCAAATTGGTATGCCGCATGGCCCTGCTCCCTGTAGCGCGCCGCAGAATGTTGTGCGGCCTCTATGCTGCCACCCTGCTCCAACGGCATTAACGCGGTGCCAAGCTGACCATGGCGGATACCTTGCCTTTTATGACAATCGCGCACAGGTTGGACGCTTGACCGCCGCGGTGTCATCCCGCATCAGCCCCTCAGCAGGAGGATGCCATGTCAAAGAGTATCGCACCGCCCCACCCAGGGCTGATGGCCCAAATCCTACAATGGTCCGGCTGGCGGCTTCTAGTTCCGCTGACGATCATGGTCATTGCGTTGATCGTGCTACGAGACCTTAGCCGCGACATCAGTCCGAGCGATCTTCGCCGCGACCTGATCGGTTATGGCTGGGAACGGATTGCGCTGTCGATTGGGGCCATGTCGATCAGTTATCTTGCGCTGGCGCTGTATGATCCCGTCATTCTGCGCAGCCTGAACGTCAAAAACATGCCCGGCTATGTGCCTGTGCTGACAGGTGTCAGTTCCATGGCGGTGTCCAACCTCCTAGGGTTTTCATGGCTGACCGGGGGCGCAATCCGTTACCGCATCTATGCGGCCTTTGGCGTCGATATCGCCACGGTGGCCAAGCTGATCGCGACATCATGGCTGGCGTTTCTGCTGGGGCTTTTGCTATTGCTCGGCGGACTTTTTGCTTTTCATCCGAAGGGGCTGAGCGCGGTAATTCACCTGCCAGCGGGGTCAGAGCTGCTGGTCGGCTGCGCGATCATGCTGGGGGTCGCGGCCGTGTTAATCTGGACGGCGCGGGGCCCAAGAACCGTATCGTGGCGATCCATTTCCGTCACCCTGCCGGCTGCCCGGCAGATGATCGTGTTAATGGGCATTGCGTTGATCGACCTGACGGCCACGGCGCTGACGCTTTATGTACTGCTGCCACCCGATCTGGCGCAGAATTTCGTGCTGTTTTTCGTGCTGTTTATCGGCGCGCTGGGCCTTGGCGTCGTCAGCCACGCGCCCGGCGGTCTGGGCGTGTTCGAGGCGGCGATCATCGCGGGTCTTGGCGGCACCGGGCGGTCTGATCTGCTGGTGGCGCTTGTGTGCTACCGCTTCATTTATACCGTGCTTCCCTTTGTGATCGCCACCGTGGGTCTGGGCGCGGCGTGGGGCCTAACGAACCAGGACAAGACCAGCGCGGCGCATGCAACCTTGGTGCGGGCTACGCAGCCCATCGTTCCGATCCTTTCGGCGGCGCTGGCGCTGCTCTCAGGTGCCGCCCTTTTACTGCGCGGTGATCTGCCGGCCGTCGGGGCGCGAGCCGTGCTCGAGGATCTGCTACCGCTGGGGCTGGTCGAGACGTCCCATCTGTTGGCCAGCGTGGCGGGCGTTCTGCTGCTGATCGTCGCGCGGGGGCTGTACAGGCGTATGGCGCGGGCGTGGTTCATCTCGATGACCCTGCTGGCCGCCGGTCTGGTGCTTTCGCTGTTGAAGGGGGCAGAGTTGGAAAGCGCCCTCATGCTCGCCCTGTCACTGGCCGTACTGTGGTCGTTTCGCAGCGAGTTTTACCGCGTCGGCCTTGGGTCTGCCCTGCGGCTGAATGCGCGTTGGCTGATTAGCGTCGCGCTGCTGGTCGCCGGGATTACATGGATCGGCTTTTTCGCCTATCGCAACGTTGTCTATTCCGATGCCCTGTGGTGGCAGTTCGCGTGGAACGGCGATGCACCGCGCTTTTTACGGGCGACGATCGCCGTCACCGTGGTGCTGATTGCCGTAGCTCTGAACAGCCTGATCAGCCGGTCCAACACTCGCCTGCAACCCGAACCTATCCCGGACGTCGTGCGCCGCCTGACCATGGCCAGCCACGACACAGAGGCCGCGTTAGCGCTGACCGGCGACAAGCGTTTCCTGATCGCGCCGGGGCAGAATGCCTATCTGGCCTATGCTGATACCGGCACCAGCCTGATTGCCAAGGGTGATCCGGTCGGTGATCCCATCGCGGGTGAAGCGCTGATCTGGGCACTGCGCGACCAGGCAGACCGCATGGGGCGGCGCTGCGCCTTTTACGCGGTGCAGACGCATTACCTGCCGACCTACATCGATCTGGGCCTGTCCGTCGTCAAAATCGGAGAAATCGCCCGCGTGCCGCTGCCGGGCTTCAATCTGGACGGGGCCAAGCGCAAGGACTGGCGCCACGCCAAGGCCCGCACGGCGCGCGATGGATATGCCTTTGCCATCATCCCGGCGGCGCAGGTTCTTGATCATATCGAGGCTCTGCGCGCCGTGTCAGACACGTGGCTTGCGCTAAAATCCGGCTCGGAAAAGGCCTTTGCGCTGGGTGCTTTTGATCCCGCCTATCTGTGCAACTTCGACCATGCGGTGCTGCGCCATAATGAGACGGGCCGCATCGCGTCCTTTGCCACTTTACTGCGCGGCGGAACCGGGGCAGAGGTCGCGATCGATCTGATGCGCTATGATCCGGCCACGACCCCCTCCGCGATGGATGGGCTGTTCGCGGATATGATGATCTGGGCGCGTGATGCAGGATACACTTGGTTTTCACTGGGTGCCGCTCCGCTGGCGGGGTTGGAAAACCGCAAACATGCGCCGGTGTGGAATCGCGTTGGCGGGTTTATCTATACCCATGGCGAGCGGTTCTATAAATTCGAGGGACTGCGCAGTTTCAAACAGAAGTTCGATCCGGTCTGGTCGCCAAACTACCTCGCCAGCCCCGGCCGCCTTGATGCGGCCCGAACTCTGTACGAGGTGAGCAACCTGATTTCCGGTGGTGTTACCGGCGTCATGCGCCGCAAGAGGGACCAATAATCACAAATTACGCCGATCATTCCGCGAATGAGCGAACGTTTCTGGCCTGGATCCGCACCACCATGTCCGTCGTGGGCTTTGGCCTTGTGGTCGCGGCCTTGGGCAGCCCTGCCACCGCCATTGCCATGGTGGCCAGCGGTGCGGCAGTCATCATCATCGCTTTTGTGCGGATGCAGATCGTGCGACTCCGCCTGCGCGATGTTCTTGTGCAGCCTGACAGTTCTGTCTTAGCACATGCGTTTCTGGCCGCCTTGGTGATCGCGCTGTTCGCGATGCTGGGCAGTTTTGCACTGCTTGTGACGCCGGAGTAAGTGGCGGCATAGGATCGACCCGGCGTTG
>CAWUXN010000293.1:0-2947 GCA_963926415.1 uncultured Loktanella sp. | reverse complement strand
CGCCAAGCATAGGCCAACCGCAATTCGGTTTCTGCATCCAGCATCTCTGCTTTCATCGCAGTCCGCGACATAGTTTGATCTGAATATCCGTCAAAAGCCATCGTGGTATTCCCTAGGATTGCGCGAACTGCTTGTGTCTTTTAGCGATGCAAGTTCTATATGAGTTGAAACCCGTTACCGCCGCGAAAGTTCCATGAAAAAGTTGCACAATCTTACCTTCATACTAGGTGGCGCGTCGTCGGGGAAGTCGGCCTACGCCGAAAGGATAGTGATTTCCACTGGCAGAACAAAGACTTACATCGCGACAGCCCAGGCTTTTGACGAAGAAATGAAGAATAAAATTTTGGCCCACATTGTCCAGCGCGGACCGGGTTGGGTGACGGTCGATGCGCCGCTTGACCCTTCGTCAGTGCTGCGAGGGCAAGACGCTGCCGATGTCGTGTTGCTAGACTGCGTGACTCTTTGGCTGACCAACGTCCTGCTGGCGGACCGCGACATTGCGGCAGCCTGCGACGAACTGCTGGACGCACTAGCCGCCTGTCCTTGCCCCGTTGTCGTCGTGTCGAACGAGGTTGGTCAGGGCATCGTGCCCGATAACGCGCTATCGCGCCGGTTCCGCAGTGCTCAGGGCCAGATCAACCGCCGCTTGGCGGCGCAGGCAGACACGGTCGTTGCCGTCATGGCGGGACTGCCCTTGGCGCTGAAGGGCGAACTGCCGTGACTCGGCTGTGGCTAGTGCGCCACGGACCGACCCATCAAAAGGTAATGACGGGCTGGCGCGATGTGCCTGTTGATCTGTCCGATAGCGCGGCTCTGTCGCGCCTGGATGATTATCTGCCCAGCGACGCGTTGCTCGTATCATCTGACCTGACCCGCGCAGTGCAGACCGCAGATGCGCTGAACTGCAGACGCCACCGCCTGCCCCATCGCGCCGATCTGCGGGAAATAAACTTTGGTGCATGGGACGGGCTGCACCACACGCAGGTCGCCGCCCGCGATCCAGTGCTGTCGCGCCAGTTCTGGGAAAACCCCGGCGATCTGGCCGCGCCGGACGGCGAAAGCTGGAATGCCGTCACCGCCCGCGTCGCTGCCGTTATCGACAGCGCGATTGCAGACCTTGCCCCTGCCCACCTGATCATCGTCGCCCATATGGGCGCGATCATGTCACAAATCCCCCGCGCCACCGGCGAGTCTGCCTATCAATCCATGGCGCACCAGATCGACCCGCTGGGCGTGACCGACATGACACTGGACCGGGGCATATGGCAGATCGGCCAGATCAACCACCGCCCATCAGGAAACGCCCCATAAATCATCGCCTCTTCATCGGAAACCGCCTCTACTTCAGTTGGTCGCTTTCGGCTTGGCTGATCGTGGAACGCTTAGGCCTGTCACGGCATTTCAAGAAGACGGTGCTTTACCCCGCGACCGAGTACGGCGTGGGCGCTTTGATGGCTGACCACGCGCCAGCGCGTACCCGGCCGACGATGATCACGGCAGAGGGTGCTATCCTGTCTGACGACATAGCCATCGCAGAATAACTTGCGAGCTTCTAGCCTGACGCCGTCGGTCGCCCGCGGCACCGCCCGCACCTTGGCGAACGAAATGCGCAGCAGCTTCCGCGCGCTGCGGTCCGGGTGGCCCGTGAACCTGCACAGCAGCTACGAACCCGTCACGCCGTCGCTAGCCGTGGCCGAGGAGCTGAACCGGTTTGAGGCGATCTGGGCCCACGCGCTCCGCGTCACGGGCACAGACACGTCATGGCTCTGCGGCAACCACAGTATTGCGAATGCGATCTTTGCCCCCATGGCGGTACGGCTTGCCAATTACGGCTTTGACACGCGTCCGAAAACGCAGGCCTACGTCGCCGCCCCTCTTGCCGACCCGGCCCTGCGCCGCTGGGGGGCGATGGGACTGGCGGCAGGTCAGACCTCTGATGTTTTCGAATATGATGGCCCCACACGCCCATGGCCCGGCCCCGCCCCGCCCCATAGCCGGCCACAGCGATCAACGAGGGCACGGCAGAGAACGCAACATGCCCTTATACCAACGGCCCTTGCTTTTGACTCGCTGGGGATTCCCCGTGAGTTCTTTGCTGTGATTCACTGGGATCGAAAGACGGAGGTTTCGATGGCAGTAGCGATCACACGGAGGGACTTGTCGGCGCGCGAGCTTAGGCTTGCGGCGTCGAAGGCGAAGGATTCGAGTGCGGCGCGGCGGATGCTGGCGATCGCGCTGGTGCTGGAGGGGGTGGCCCGCAGGAGCGCTGCCGAGACCTGCGGCATGGACCGGCAGACGCTGCGCGATTGGGTTCACCGCTTCAACGCCGAAGGGCTGGAGGGGCTGTCGAACCGTCGCTCGGCTGGGCCGTCGCCGCTGTTGAGCGTTGAGCAGAAAGTTGAGCTGGCACAGATGGTACGCGAGGGTCCTGACCTGGCGGCGGACGGGGTGGTGCGCTGGCGCCGCGTTGACCTGCAGCGCAAGATCAAGGCGCGTTTCGGTGTCGAGATGCATGAGCGGACTGTGGGCAAGCAACTGGTAGGGCTGGGCTTTCGCCGACTCTCCGTGCGTCCGCAGCACCCGAAATCCAACCCCGAGGCGCAAGAGGCTTTAAAAAAACTTCGCCGCCACGGTAGCCGAGGCTCTGCCGGAACACGCCCGGAGCAAACCGCTGGAAGTGTGGTTCCAGGATGAAGCGCGGGTCGGCCAGCAGGGCACCCTGACCCGCATCTGGGCCGAGCGTGGAACGCGCCCCCGCGCTCCGCGCGATACCCGATACAAATGGGCCTACATCTTTGGTGCCGTCTGCCCCGAGCGCGGGGTGACCGCCGCGCTCGTAATGCCTCATGCCGACACCGAGGCCATGAACGCCCATCTCGTCGAAATCTCACGGGCGGTCGCCAAGGGCGCGCATGCCACTCTCGTGCTCGACGGGGCAGGCTGGCAT
>CAWUXN010000292.1:0-3756 GCA_963926415.1 uncultured Loktanella sp. | reverse complement strand
CGCGATAGCAATTCGACGCTGCCCATTTCGCGCAGGTACATACGGACGGGATCGTCCGTCCGGTCCAGCTTTTCAGCTTCAGCGCCGCCAAGGGTGACGTCGCGGCCACCTTGGATCGTGGCGATGTCAGTCGGGCCAGCGGGCTCTTCGCTTTCCTCGGATTCTTCTTCCTCGGTCACCTGAATGCCCATTTCGGACAGCATCGACATGACGTCTTCGATTTGGTCAGAGCTGACCTGTTCGGGCGGCAGAACGGCATTCAGTTGGTCATAGGTGATGTAGCCGCGCTCACGCGCGTCTTGGATCATCTTCTTGACCGCAGCTTGGCTCATATCAAGGCTGATGTCGCTGTCGGAATCGTCCTTGCGGTCGTCGTTATCTTTGGCGGCCATGTGGCGGGCTCCTCGTGTCGGCGGGCGACGATGCGTCTGGGCGAATCATCAGGTCTGGTGATTCGGTTGCAACGAATCAACGCTCTGTGCGTCCGATTCGCAACCGCAAACGAGCTGATTTCCCAACCCTGTTGCACCAGAGCGATGCAGCGACCGCCCATACGAACCGCTTCGCGTTCTATTTAGGGTCCCCGCCGGGTTTTGCAATCGTCAGACTCTCCCAAAGCGCTCGAGAAATCTTGAGCTGTTCGCTATCCAAGGTGGCACCATTCTCGGCCACGATCATTTCAGCGCTGCTGCCACTGGCGATAACCTCCGAGTTATCGAGCGCCTCTTTCGCCTGACGAATGCGCCATGTCAGGCTCTCATCAGCGGCATCAATGGCATAGCGCGCCTCTTCTTCTTCGCGCGGCATGGCTCGGCTGGCGGCCAGTTTGGCAAAGCTTTCGGTCAGGCAGCTTGCGGCAAACACGGTGTTGCCCGGCTTGCACAGGCCAGATGTGATTTGCACCATCCGGTTGCCCAGAAGACTGGCTACAAGGTCATGCCCCAAATCTCGCTCCAGCGTCTCGCGCAGGTCGGCCCCGTCGGGGGCGCGCAGGATCGCATTGCGCATCCGGGCGTGGTTTGGATCGCTGCAATCCATCACTTCAAGCGCGGCGATGAATTTTGGCAAAGCCGCCGGAGTCGCGATCAGCGTAGCCAGCACGACAGCTTCGCGCATGAGGCTTTGATCGCCGATGCCTGCCCCAAGCGCCGAACTGCGGTTGCTGGCGACCGGCGCGCGGTCACGTTCCCATGGTGGCTGCTTCGGGTTCCACGCGGCGAATTTGCGCTGGGTAAACGCCTTGTTCTGCGGCTTGCGCGTGCGGAACAGGTCCCAGCGCATTTCCTTGATCGCTTCGCCGTAATGACTGCGGATCGACGGATCTACGATCTGCTTAATCTTTTCACGCAGGGTCTTGTCGAGAGCGGCCTTGCGTTCGGGACTGTCGAACACCTTGCCTTCGGTTTCGCGCCGCCACAGCAGCTGAACCATCGGGATCGCAGCGTCCAGAATGTCCTGCATCGCCTGTTTGCCCTGCTGTTTGAGGACATCATCCGGGTCCATCCCCGGCGGCATCATGGCAAAGCGCAGGGATTGGCCCGCGACCAGCAGCGGCAGCGCCAGATCAATCGTGCGCATCGCGGCGCGCAGGCCAGCGGTATCGCCGTCCAGCGCGATGATGGGTTCGGGCGCAATGCGCCACAGCATGTGCAGGTGATGTTCGGTGACAGCGGTGCCAAGGGGGGCGACGGCGGCCTCGAACCCGGCCTCACTCAGCGCGATGATGTCCATGTAGCCTTCAGACACGATCAGCGGATGGCCCTTGCCTGCGGCAGCACGAGATTTTTGCACATTATAAAGCGTGCGGGATTTATCAAACAGCTCGGTTTCGGGCGAATTGTAATATTTCGCCTTGGCATTGGGGTCCATCGCACGCCCGCCGAAGGCAATCGCCCGCCCCCGCGCGTCGCGGATCGGGAACATGATCCGGCCCCGGAAGCGGTCATAGGGTGCGCCGCCGCGGTCGCTTATGGCCGCAAGACCCGCGCCGATGATCTGATCGACAGGCACGCCCTTGGCCGTTAGCGCGGCCAGCACGCCCCCCTGATCAGGGGCAAAGCCGATATCCCAGCGCGCCAGCGCGTCTTTATTCAGGCCGCGCCGTTCCAGATATTCGCGCGCGGCTGTGGCGTTCGAAGTGTTCAGGTTCAGCCGGAAATGCTGCACCGCCTGTTCCATCACGTCGACCAGTTCGCTCCGGACATCTGCCTTTTCCTGCGCGCGCGGATCGAGTTCGGGCATCGGCAAACCGGCCTCTGAGGCTAGGATGCGGACGGCTTCCATGAAGTCGACGTTTTCGGTTTCGCGCACAAAAGAAATCGCGTCGCCTTTGGCTTGGCAGCCAAAGCAATAATAGAATCCCTTGCGATCATCGACGTGAAAGCTGGCGGATTTTTCCTGATGGAACGGGCAAGGTGCCCACATGTCGCCCTTGCCCTGATTGGACTTCTTGTTGTCCCACATGACCTTGCGCCCTACGACCTGTGTCAGCGACAGGCGGGTGCGCAATTCGTCAAGGAAACCGGGGGGCAAGGACATAGGCCATTTATCGCGCCGGGGGGCGGCAGAGTCGAGGGGGTGTGCGATCACTTTGACTGGTAAGAGGGGGCGCTGCCCCCGCTGCTGCGCGGCACCCCCGAGGTATTTTAACGAGAAGATCCGAGGTATTTTAACGAGAAGAAAGGGGGACCGCGCTGCGTTCAAGGGCGGGATAGCGCAGGCCGAGGGTGATGCCGCGAAAGATGAACGAGGCGAGCAAGGCCAGCCATAGGCCATGATTGCCGAAAGCGGCCATCAGCGGGGTGACACAGGCGAAATACAGGATCGCCGAGATCACCATCATGTTGCGCATATCTGTGGTGCGCGTGGCCCCGATAAAGATGCCATCCAGCGTCCATGCGGCGACGCCAACCACTGGGGCGGCGACCATATAGGGCAGGTAGTGGCGCGCGGCGATCTGCACGTCCGGCGCGGTGGTCATGGTGTCGATGACAATGCCGCCGAAAAGGGCAAACGCCAGCGCCATGGCCGCGCAAATGCCCCCCGACCAGCCAGAGGTCAGCAGCGACGCACGGCGCACCGCAAGGCGGTCGCGGCGACCAAGCGCTTGGCCGACAAGGGATTCAGCGGCGATGGCGAAGCCGTCCAGCGCATAGGCAGTCACGTGCAGGAACTGCAACAGGATCTGATTGGCAGCCAGTTGAATATCGCCAAAATCCGCCCCCCAGAATAGAAAGCTGACAAAGATCGCCTGCAGCAGGACGGACCGGATCATGATGTCGCCGTTGACGATGCTCATCCGGATCAGTTTTGTTCGATCAAAGACGCGGGGCCAGTCGCGCCAAGCGGGCACCCGAAAGGCGGACCGGCACAGCCAAAGGCCCAACGCAAAGCCGCCCCATTCCGCTATAAAGGTCGCCCAGGCCACGCCCGGTACGCCCCAGTCCAGATGCAGCACGAACAGCAGATCAAGGCCGATGTTCGCGCCGTTCATCAGCACTTGTACCGCCAGCACCGCGCCAGTGCGCTCCTGCGCGATCAGCCAGCCGGTGACGCCGTAAAGCGCGATGGCCGCGGGGGCGGACCAGACCCGGACGCTCATGTATTGCCGGGCAAGAGTTTCAACCTCGGCGCTGGCAGGGGAAATGGCGAACGCCCCCGCGAAGAGCAACGATTGCGCTGCTATGATGGCAGCGCCTGCGGCAAGGCCGATCATCAGCGCACGGGACAGCAGGGCTGCGGTTTCCAGCGCGTCGC
>CAWUXN010000291.1:0-4601 GCA_963926415.1 uncultured Loktanella sp. | reverse complement strand
GCGCGGTCTATATTAATGGTTATGTGGCGACGCCGGGCGGACGGCTGTGGTATATTGATGGTCGCACGCGAGTATCACGACAAATTTGCGGCGTTGGCTGCCTGCCTACAGCGCCGCAATTTCGCAAGGGGGCTGATGGCGGCGTAGCAGAGGTTTACACCTTCCGCGAATTACGCCGCCGCCAGCGATAGATCTAGATTTCCAGCGTTTTGGGGTCGGTCCCGTTCGCCATTTCCGTCTTGTACCATTCGGGCTGACGGCCCTTGCCGGTCCAGGTCTGGCTGGCGTCAGCGGGGTTGCGATACTTGGGTGAGGATACGGACTTTGGGCCGCTGCCACCACGCTTTTTGCTGCCAGCAATATCGGCCAGATCGCTCAGCGAATAACCGAAATCAGCTGCCGCTTTTGTGGCTGCGTCATGGGCCATCTTCAATTCGCGGCTTTCAACATTTTTGAGCGCGGCATCAACGTCCTTGCGCAGTTTTTCCAGATCCTTGCGGGTCATCAACTTCAATTCGGCATTCATATTCAACTCCTGAAAAAGGCGCCGGGAATAGTCCCATTAGGTCCTTTATGGCGCCATTTTATGGAAGTCGAGAATGTTTAGTTAACTCTGTCCTATTGTGCAGTAACTTCCTGCTGATCGACCAGAGTTACAATGTCTTCCATAATGCGATTGAGCTTAAAATCTTTTGGCGTATAGACGCGGGATACGCCCAGTTCCTGCAGCCGAATGGCGTCGTCTTCGGGAATGATTCCACCAGCAACAACCGGAATGTGCCCTAGTCCGGCCGCCCGTAATTTAAGCATAAAACTTTCAATCAATGGCAAGTGGGATCCCGAAAGAATTGAAAGCCCGATCACATGCGCGTCGTCATCCTGCGCGGCCTGGACCAATTCGTCCGGTGTCAGGCGAATACCTTCATAAGCGATATCCATCCCGCAATCGCGTGCGCGGGTTGCAATTTGTTCCGCTCCGTTTGAATGCCCGTCCAGACCGGGCTTGCCGACCAGAAACTTCAGTCGCCGGCCCAATTTCGCGGAAACCGCATCAACGCGTGCACGAATGTCGTCCAGATCCTCCGTCTGGTTTGACGGCGCATGGCTGACACCCGTTGGCGCGCGGTATTGCCCAAAGGTCGCCCGCACGACGTCTGCCCATTCCCCGGTCGTCACCCCGGCCAGCGCGGCGGCGATGGACGGGGGCATGATATTTTCGCCGTCTTGGGCGGCTTGGCGCAGCGCCTGCAGGGCCGCCTCGGCCGCAACAGGATCACGGTCCGCTTTCCATTTTGCAAGGCGCTCAAGCTGATCCACTTCGGCCGCAGGGTCTGACATCATGATCGTATCATCGCCGGCCGTCAGCGGCGACGGCTCGCCCGTTTCCCAAGCGTTCACGCCAACGACGGTCGTCGTCCCAGTCTCGATCCCGCGGATGCGTGCGGCATTCGATTCGACCAACCGCCCCTTCATATAGGCAATCGCCTCGACCGCGCCTCCCATGCCATCGATCGCCGCCAATTCTGCCCGCGCCCCGTCTATAAGGCTCTGCACCTTGCGGTCGATCGCAGGATTGCCGTCAAATAAATCGTCGAATTCCAAAAGGTCCGTTTCATAGGCCAGGATTTGCTGCATCCGCAAAGACCATTGCTGGTCCCACGGGCGCGGCAGGCCCAACGCTTCGTTCCACGCGGGCAACTGCACGGCCCGGGCACGCGCGTTTTTCGACAGGGTTACGGCCAGCATTTCAATTAAAATGCGATAGACGTTGTTTTCGGGCTGCTGCTCCGTCAGCCCAAGGGAATTGACCTGCACACCATAGCGAAAGCGGCGGTATTTGGCATCCTCTACCCCGTAACGATCACGGCAGATTTCGTCCCACAGTGCGACAAAAGCACGCATCTTGCACAGCTCTGTCACGAAGCGGATTCCTGCGTTCACAAAGAACGAAATACGCCCCACCATTTGAGGGAAATGTTCTGCTGGGACTTTTGTTTTCAGATCGTCCAGAACGGCCGTTGCGGTTGCAAGTGCAAATGCTAACTCCTCTTCCGGAGTCGCGCCGGCTTCTTGCAGGTGATAGGAACAGATATTCATTGGGTTCCATTTTGGCAGGAATTCCCTTGTGTAGGCGGCAATATCGGTAATCATCCGTAGCGACGGGGCCGGAGGGCAAATATAGGTGCCCCGCGACAGGTATTCCTTGACGATATCGTTCTGCACGGTCCCTTGCAGCGCGTAAATATCGGCCCCCTGCTCCTGCGCCGCCGCGATATACAGCGACAAAATCCATGGTGCCGTCGCATTGATCGTCATCGAGGTATTCATTTGATCCAGCGGAATATCCGCGAACAGCATCCGCATATCGCCTAGGTGGCAGACGGGCACGCCGACCTTGCCGACCTCGCCCCGCGCCAATTCATGATCGCTGTCATATCCCGTCTGCGTCGGCAGATCGAAGGCGACGGATAGTCCCGTCTGCCCCTTTGCCAAATTGCCACGATACAGCGCATTGGATGCCTTGGCCGTGGAATGACCGGCATATGTGCGAAACAGCCAAGGTCGATCGGTCATCGGGGGGGGCTCCATCAATCACTGCGCAATTTTATTACGTAAGACGTCGGTTATATGTAACTTTGAACCGCCGTCAAGCGCTGCGCTGCGGCATGGCGGGATTTACGGCACGCTGCAAACCTGTCACGGTTCCGTAATGACGCATTCCGTGACCTTGCCGGCCTGGGCCTTTGTCCTCATCGTGCTGTTCGCGGCCGTGACTTTTGCGTCGCATTTTCTGTTTCCGTCAGTCCGCTGGTTCTTTCGCAAACGGGCAGAGCGAGTCATCGCGCGTCTGAACCAACGCCTTGCTCGCCCGATAGAGCCGTTCAAGCTCGCGCGGCGCTACGATATGATACAGCGCCTGATTTATGATCCAGAGGTGTCGCAGGCGATCGTCGATTACGCCCGCGAACACGACGTGCCGGAAAACGTCGCCTTTGAAAAAGCAAAAAGTTACGCCCGTGAAATCGTCCCCAGCTTCTCCGCGACGGCCTATTTCTCTTTCGGGATGCGGGTTGCGCGCTTTTTGTCAAACACGCTTTACCGCGTCCGCATTGCGACATTCCCTCGTCAAGAACTTGAACTGCTCGACCCAGAGGCGACTATCATCTTCGTGATGAACCACCGTAGTAATATGGACTACGTGCTAGTCACCTATCTGGTCAGCCGCGCCGGGGCCCTGTCTTATGCGGTGGGCGAATGGGCGCGGGTCTGGCCGCTGTCCGCCCTGATCCGGGCTTTGGGGGCCTACTTCATCCGCCGCCGCTCGCGCGGGGATCTGTATCGCCGGGTGCTGGCCCGCTATGTCCAGATGGCCACTGATGGCGGCGTCACCCAGGCGATGTTTCCCGAAGGTGGTCTGTCCCTGAATGGAGAGGTCAAACCGCCGAAGCTGGGGTTGCTTAACTACATCGTCAGCAACTATCGCCCCGGCGGGCGCGATGTCATCTTCGTGCCCGTTGGCCTGAACTATGATCGCGTGCTCGAAGACCAGTTCCTGATTAGCGCCGACAAACGCGGCATCCGCCGCTTTCGGCCGCCCGCGATGACCGTCGTGTGCGGGATCGGGTGGCACCTGTGGCAGCGGATTACCCGGCGCTTTGATGGCTTTGGCACTGCCTCTGTTGGCTTTGGCGAACCGTTAGAGCTGTCACTCTACCTTAAGGATCACCCCGAACTGACCGGCGATCCGACGGAGGCCGTCGCGATCGAGTTGATGGACCGCGTGCGCGCCGTCGTGCCTGTTCTGGCAACCCCGTTAATCGCTCGCCTGATCCTGCGCCGCTCCGGTTTGTCCCCCGCCGAACTGCTGACGGAGGCGACGATTTGCCTTGATGCCCTTCACACCCGTGACATGCCCCTGCCACAGCGCAGCCCGTCGATGCTGGTCGATGACACCCTGTCGCGCCTTACCGAACGCGGCCTGATCACTGTCACGCCAGCCACAATCACGGTCACTGACCGGGGGCAGGACATCCTGACCTATTACGCCAACACCATCGCCCACCACTTCCCAGATGAAAACCCGTAACGTAATTATATTACAAAATATTACACACGGGGGTTGCATAATTACGCTGCACTTGCATACTTAGGTGTAGAAGCCGACTCTGCAGTGCGGCGAAAACATGATGGATGCAACGATGGAGACGGACATGGCCCTTGACCTGGACACCGCCACCAAGGCTGGCGAAAAGAACCTTTACGCGATCGGTGAAATGCCGCCCCTCGGCCATGTGCCCGACCAG
This sequence comes from uncultured Loktanella sp., assembly GCA_963926415.1. Lineage (GTDB taxonomy): Bacteria > Pseudomonadota > Alphaproteobacteria > Rhodobacterales > Rhodobacteraceae > Loktanella. The sequence goes on along the minus strand of CAWUXN010000291.1, from coordinate 297 downwards.
ATGTATGCTTGGACCATCCGGCGCGAACGTCATGGCGAACCTGAACAGGCGTTTCAGATCGAAATCGTCGCCTGCCCCAAGCCCGACAGCCACGAGGTCCTGGTCATGGTGATGGCTGCGGGCGTCAACTATAATGGTGTCTGGGCTGGCCTTGGCGTGCCGATCAGCCCCTTTGACGTGCATGGTTCCGAATACCACATTGCAGGCTCTGATGCGTCGGGTATCGTTTGGGCCGTCGGTGACAAGGTCAAGCGCTGGAAAGTCGGCGACGAGGTCGTGATCCATTGCAATCAGGAC
>CAWUXN010000290.1:0-3151 GCA_963926415.1 uncultured Loktanella sp. | reverse complement strand
TCGCGGCGATCGCGGAGCCCGGATCGACGTGATGCGGCATGTGTCCCACACCGTCCAGCCGTGTCAAATGTGCTGATTTTACTAGCGCGATCACCTTTTCAGAGTGGATTTTGATGGGGACTGTCGTATCAGCCGTGCCGTGCAATATTTCGATTGGCAGGGTTAATAACGGGTAAAGTTTTGCCATTTCAATCGTGTAGGGGCGCAAGCTATTCACCTGCCGCACATTTGCGCGAAAGGTTTCGGGCCGCAGGGCCAGCGCCGCGCCGACGTAGTCGCCATATCCGGCGGGCGCAGTTTGCGGGGCAAAGGTGTCCTCGATCACTTCCTTCACCGTTGATGTTGGCACAAATGCCGAGATCAGCGGGATTGCTATAGCGTCCCCAAAGGCGCTGGCGTTGATCGTGTAATAGGGGCCCAGATCGCCGGGCCATGGCATCGCCACCCCCGCAAATGAAACCATCGCGGCGGCGTTCACGTCGCTGTCGCGGTCTAGCCCCATCAGCGCCCATTCATACGCGACAATGCCGCCCATTGAATGACCCACGACGATTGGATTGCGCACCCCCAGCTGCATAGCTGCCTCGCGCAGCATGGTGGCTTGCTGCAGCGGGCTTTCACCATTGGTGGCCAGCTCACTGGTGTCGAGGCCGGGATAGCGGTCGGTATAGCCAAGGCCGGGCCGGTCAAAGGCGGTAACGCGGTAATGGTCGGTCAGCTTGTCGAACAGATCGAACTTGAAATCGCGCAGGTTGCCGCCTGCGCCGTGGATCAGCACGACATCTGGGCCGCTACCCGCTTGAATGTAATGCACCTTTGCGCCGCCCTGCACGGTGACGAACTCGCCAATGGGCGGAAACGCCTGTTCTGCCTGCGTGATGCGGTAAGAAGCGGTGCAGCCCGTCAGGACGGCACTTAACCCCAAAGTTAGTGCAGAGAGGGCGATGGCTTTAAGTGCCAATTTCATTCAAGTCATACTTTGTGGTCTGGTAAATCTCGTTTATCCAGTTGCCATATAGAAGGTGCGCGTGACTTCTCCACCTGTTTTGGGGCGGGTTCGCGGGTTCGTCATCGGGATAGTAGTTACAGGGGACATTGATCGGCGTGCCCTGTTCCACATCGCGGTCGTATTCCTGTTTCAGCGTGCCGCTGTCGTATTCAAAGTGGTTGAACACATAAAGCGCGCGGTGCGCAGGGTCTTCAATCAAACAGGGCCCGGACTCGGCGCTGGTGATTAGCGTGTTTAGCGCGGGACGTGCGTCAATCTCTGACTGCTTCATCTCGGTCCAGCGGCTGACGGGCACAACGATATCATCGGAGAACCCGCGCAGATAGGGCGAGGCCGGGGCCGTCACCGTGTGCCGGAAACAGCCAAAGGCCTTGTGATCCAGCAGATGCTTTTCCACGCCGTGAAAATGGTTGATCATCGCCATACCGCCCCAGCACACGCCAAAGGTGGAATGCACATGGGTCTGGGTCCAGGCAAAGACCTGTTCCAGCTCTTGCCAGTACGTGACGTCTTGAAACGGCATATGCTCGATCGGCGCGCCGGTGATGATCAGCCCGTCGAATTTTTCACCCGTGGCTGCGACCTCTGCGAAGGGGCGATAGAACTCCTCCATATGCTCGGCGGCGGTGTTGCGGGTCTGATGTTCTGACATGCGGATCAGGCTGAGCTCGATCTGCAGTGGAGTCGCCCCGATCAGCCGGGCAAACTGGTTTTCCGTCTGGATCTTTTTTGGCATCAGGTTGAGCAGCGCGATGCGCAGCGGGCGGATGTCCTGGCGGTCGGCGGCATCTTCGGCCAGCACCATAACACCTTCGCGCGACAGCACTTCAAAGGCGGGCAGGGTGGATGGCAGTTTGATCGGCATGGGTCTGATCCTTGAACGCAGGGGTGACAGATAGGCGCGTTAGTCCTGCATCTCAACCCGTTGCAGGGCGGTGGCAACCAATGCGTCAAAATCGGCGGCGGTGCGAACCGCGCCAATCTCGCTTGCCGGGATCGTCAGGCCCCAACGTTCCGCCATCGCGCGATACCGCGGCTGACGGTGGGCAAGGGCACGGGCATAGGTCCAGCGGATAAAGGCGTCGGGATCGACGTCAGATTCCGTGCAGTCGTGCTGGGTCAGATATGCCGTCCAAGCGTCGAGCAAAAAGCCGGGCTGGTAGGACATCGGCTTGGGGGCCGCATCAAAGCGGCGCACCAGTTCGGCGGTATGCGCGTCAGAGCCTTCGATCCAGATCAGGAGGGTGAGCTGCGCCAAATGCTGCATGACAGGATCGTTCGGGTCGTTCGGATCGACCCATTCGCAGATCGACCCGCCGGTGTCGCAGACAAAGTGCGGGTAGTTATATAGCGACGTGGCGCGGTTGATGAAATAGCCCGTGTCCAGCAGGGCTGCGACTTCGGCCCGGCGGAACTGGTCCTGACGGCGGGTATATTCTGCAAAGGGCAGGCCCCCCATTGCGGGGCTGCCGGGTTTGCCAAGGTAGGTCGAGACGGGGTTTAGGTTATCGAACGTGATGTTCGAGCCGATATAGATACTGTCCGACAACAGCAGATCGCGCAGGAAAGGCACCTTCATCGCCTCGGCCTTGGCGTTGTCGGCGATCAACTCTCCCATATACCTGGTACCGATGCGGTAATCGACGGAGTAATGAAACCAGTCGCCAGTGCGGCGCAGCAGGCTGGCGATATGGGTTTTGCCCAGGCCCGACATACCAAAGAACAGAACACGTTTTTGCGGGGCGGCAAGCCAGTCGGCGGAGGATGTATAAATCATACCGCTTGCCTAAGGCGCGGCGGAAAAATCTTCTAGAACATTTTTAAGTCGGGAAATATTTTATATCGCCGCTACTCCAAAACCCGAAACTTCTCGTTGTTTATGACGCGGAAGTTGTCTGAGACCATGTCGCGGAAGGTTTTCCATTCTTGCGGGATGGTTTCGCGCATGAATGCAAGGATAGCGTCGGCAAAATGCTTTTGACTTGCTTAGTAGCGATTATGGGTCACGTATTGGTGCAGAACGGCCAAAAGTCGCTCAATAGGATTGAGGTGGGGGCAGTAGGGCGGCAGCTGGATCAGATGGATACGGCAGGATGTCCTGGAGAGAGAGGCCCTGACATAGGGGCCCTTTTTATAGGCGGC
>CAWUXN010000289.1:0-2788 GCA_963926415.1 uncultured Loktanella sp. | reverse complement strand
TTATTTAGATCGACGCCAGATTGCCGCAAGGCCAGCGCGACACTGTCCCAGGCGGCGGCCTGATCTTCGGAAAAGGTGATGGTGGGGGCGGGTGCATTCATGGAGCGACCTTATCCGCACCCGCCAGCCCCGGCCAGACGTCAGGCGGCGTTTTCTGGCAGTGCCTGCTCGATTGCCTACCCGAAGGACCGCGCGAACCACGCCTTTGATTTGACCCCGGGCCGGCGCAACAACTTCAGCCGGTCATCAGGTCCGCGAAGTGATCGTTGACCATCGTGCGGCCTGACATGAGCAAAAACTGCATGGACCCGCCATGCATGCCGGGGCTTTCTTCCCACACGACATAAAGGGGGTTCATGGCATCGTATTCGTCACGCTCCCAGCCATTTCCATCGACCGATACTTTCCATTTCAGGCGGTCGCGGAATTGGGCGGCGCGGTCTTTGTGCATGATGGCTTGCAGGTTCGGATGGCGGTGAAAGTCGTTGGCATAAATGTAGCGGATCATGGTGAAGGCCCCTGTCGTTGCGACAGAGTATCCTTCGGACGTGTCGGTTAACAGGATTGGGGCCCAGCGTTCGGGGCCTAGCTGGACGCAACATCCACTCTAGTCTGCTGTCCAGGCTAGCCGCCCGGCGCATCTTTGGCCGCGCCGCCAATGCTAATCAGCCCTTCTGAAAGGGCGCGGGAAACGGCATGGACCGCATTGAGCACACCCAGATTGCGCCACGCGCTTTCGATATAGGCCCGTAACGTGAGTTCCGAAATCGCCAGCAAGTCCGCCTCCTGCGACCGGGAATATCCCATGGCCAAAAAGCTAAGCGCGTCGACTTCTCTGGGGGAGAGGGAGCGGACCGCGTCCGGCGTGCGTCCCTTTTCAAATTGAAGCGCCTTAGCGTTCAGGAAGTGGGCGATCACAACCAGGTCACGCTGGTTGGCGGCTGTGAAAGCGTCCCATTCGGCATCGGTGGACGTGTGTGACAAGGGAAACAGGGAGAACTGCCTTTAGGAAAACGAATTGGGATCGCGCAACCCGGACTTCCTACACCGTGGGCAATCGATTCCGCACGAAACGCCCGGGCAGCCTTGGAGGACCAGTCCATCCGTTTCTAGTCGACGGGGTGAAAGCGCTGGAAACAACGCGACACGAACGGATCGACACAGATATAGTCCTGATCCTGATAGCGTTGCGCCCAAACCGGATCATATGTGCCAAGGCCGTATTGTTCGCAATCGACGCTGACCCAGTGGTCAACGACGTGATCGACGTCCAATGTCTAACGCAGATCGACGATCAGCTCTTGGAACTGGTCAAGCCGGTCTGTGGCTTCGAGCCACTGCAACAAGCGGTTCAGTTTGTTTCGCATCAATGCGCACCCGGCCTGCAAGGCTCTCGGATGTCGACGCTATTTTTGCCAATGCCACTACCGCGGCTTCACGCATCCGGTCCGTCACAAGAGGAAAACCGTTCTGGAACGCGAAGGACTCCAAGTCGGCCAGAACATCAATTATCCACTTTTGTCCCACATTCACAATCCCTTACAATTCGTTAACGAACCATTAACAACTCAAGGCAGCATAGGTTAATTTAACAAAATACTCACTTCTTAAGCTTCCCCGATATGGATAGGGCACCGTGGCAAATATCTGACTTATCGACATTTGGCTTCAGATTGCTCCAGTACGGGCCCAGCGGACCGCCAAGGCGCAGGACACCCTGCAGCAGGCGTCTGGTCATAAAGATGAAGAGGAACTGAACGGCAAAAGGCACCTGCACAATGGCAGACGCCTTTGGACCCAATCACTGGGATTGATCAACTGCGAGATTCAATCTGCGCGTCTTCGAAGGTGCGCAGCCCGGTACGCGGACTTTGGACGAGGACGGCCATGTTGCCCGGCTTGTGCTCGTTCTTGCGCATCTTGGTGTGGGCGGCGGGGATGTCGTCCCAGCCGAACACTTCGGACATGCACGGATCAAGGCGGCGTTCGACCATCAGGTTGTTCGCGGCGGACGCCTGTTTCAGGTTGGCAAAGTGGCTGCCCTGCAACCGTTTCTGGTGCATCCACATATAGCGCACGTCAAAGGTCAGGTTGTAGCCAGTCGTGCCAGCGCAGATGACGACCATACCGCCGCGTTTGCAAACGAAGGTGGAAACGGGGAAGGTCGCTTCGCCGGGGTGTTCAAAAACCATGTCGACGTTGTTGCCCTTGCCGGTGATTTCCCAGATCGCCTTGCCGAACTTACGAGTTTCGTTGAACCAAGCCTTGTATTCGGGCGTATTCACCGTGGGCATCTGGCCCCAGCAGTTGAAATTATTGCGGTTCAGCACGCCCTTGGCCCCGAGGGACATGACGAATTCACGCTTGGATTCATCAGAGATAACCCCGATCGCGTTGGCCCCTGCCGTGTTAATCAGCTGGATCGCATAGGAGCCGAGGCCACCAGAGGCACCCCAGACCAGCACGTTCTGGCCGGGCTTCAGGTCGTGGGGTTCGTGGCCAAAAAGCATCCGGTAGGCGGTCGCAAGCGTCAGAGTGTAGCAGGCCGACTCCTCCCACGTCAGGTGCTGGGGGCGTGGCATCAATTGCTGCGACTGCACACAGGTGAACTGGGCGAATGAACCGTCGGGGGTCTCATAGCCCCAGATCCGTTGGCTGGGCGAGAACATGGGATCGCCGCCATTGCAGTGCTCGTCATCGCCGTCGTCTTGGTTGCAATGAACCACAACTTCGTCGCCAACTTTCCAGCGTTTCACCTTGTCACCGACCGCCCAGATAATGCCAGCAG
>CAWUXN010000288.1:0-4522 GCA_963926415.1 uncultured Loktanella sp. | reverse complement strand
GGGCACCCCAGACGACATGGCGCGGCTAGAGGCTGTGCGCCGCGGTGCGCCGGATGCGGTCATCATCGTGGACGCGAACGAAGGCTGGACAGCCGAGATTTACAGCGATCTGGCCCCGCACCTTTTGCGTCTTGGCGTTGCCATGGTCGAACAGCCGCTGCCTGCCGGGGTCGACGATATGCTTGGCGAAATTGCCCGCCCGCTACCCGTCTGCGCGGATGAGAGTTGCCACGACCGTGCCAGCCTGCCTAGCCTGCGCGGCAAATACGACATGGTGAACATCAAGCTCGACAAAACCGGCGGCCTAACCGAAGCGCTGGCGCTGCGCGCGGACGCGATTGCAGAGGGCTACGATGTGATGATCGGCTGCATGGTTGGCTCCTCCCTCGCCATGGCACCGGCCACTTTGCTGACAGCGGGTGCCGCCTATGTCGATCTGGACGGCCCCTTGCTGCTGGCGCAGGATCGCGCCGCGCCGCTGGTCTTTGACGTCGCAGGCGTGCATCCTCCCGTGCCCGCACTTTGGGGCTAGGCCCCCTCTGGACAAGCCGCGCCGCACTCTTGATAGATACCCCACGCAACAGCGAAAGGCCTGCCCATGAACCGCACCGTCTACTTGAACGGAGAGTACTTGCCCGAGGACGAGGCGAAGATCAGCATCTTCGATCGCGGGTTCCTGATGGCGGACGGCGTGTACGAGGTCACCTCGGTATTGGGCGGCAAGCTGATCGATTTCGAAGACCACGCTGTCCGCCTTCAACGCTCGCTGGACGAACTGGAGATGCAGCATCCTTCGAACAGGGACGACCTGTTGGAGGTTCACCGCGAGTTGGTGCGCCTTAATGACATTACCGACGGCATGATCTATCTGCAGATCACGCGTGGCAGCGCCGGGGACCGCGATTTCGCTTATCCGTCCAAGGATACTGCGCCGACGATCGTGCTGTTCACGCAGGCCAAACCGGGCATGGCGGACAACCCCATGGCCAAGACTGGGATAAGGGTCATCAGCATTCCTGATCAACGCTGGGGCCGCCGTGATATCAAGACGGTGCAGTTGCTGTATCCATCCATGGGTAAGATGATGGCTAAGGCAGCAGGCTGCGATGACGCCTGGATGGTTGAAGACGGGGCCGTCACGGAAGGCACATCCAATAACGCCTATATCGTCAAGGGCAGCACGATCATCACCCGCCAGCTAGGCTATGACATCCTGCACGGTATCACCCGCGCCGCCGTCCTGCGCTTTGCGAAAGAGGCGCAGATGAAGATTGAGGAACGCCCCTTTACAATCGAAGAGGCGCAAGGCGCGGACGAGGCGTTCATCACCTCTGCCAGCACTTTCGTCATGCCCGTGGTTGAAATCGATGGCACATCCATTGGCACTGGCACCCCCGGTCCCGTCGCCGCGCGCCTGCGCGAGATCTATCTGGACGAAAGCCGCAAGGCGGCGCTTTAACGTCATAACTTGAGTGCGGCAGTCTACGCAGCACCAAATTAGAACTAATTCGCCAGCAGTAATCGCCGCTCCAATTTTCCTTGAAAAATCGGAAAACCGTCGCCCCTTGCGCAGACGCTGTGCACCGTGTCACGACTGCCCCAACCGGGGGGAGACGGCAAACATGACCAAAGGCCTGTTCGTGCTCGCGCTGTCCTATGCGCTGTCGCAATTCTACCGCGCATTCCTGCCAGTGCTGTCGCCGATCCTGCGTGAGGATCTGGGTGCTACGCCGCAGGATCTGGCCACCGCCTCTGGCGTCTGGTTTCTGGTGTTCGCTGCCATGCAAATCCCCGTGGGCGCGGCGCTGGACCGGTTTGGTCCGCGCTGGACGGCGTCAATCCTGTTTGCGCTTGGCGGGGCAGGGGGCGCGTTGGTCTTTGCTCTGGCGCAGACCCCGACACATATAACTTGGGCGATGGCGCTGCTCGGCATCGGCTGTTCGCCCGTGCTGATGGCGGCCTATTACATCTTTGCCCGCCAATACCCCGCGCGCCTGTTTGCGACTTTGGCGACGGCGATGATTGGCCTTGGCTCGCTTGGCAATATCGCCGGGGCGTCGCCGCTCGCGTGGTGCGTCGCGGCTTTTGGCTGGCGGCCGACCTTGCTGGTGCTGGCGGCGGTCAGCCTTGCGGTGGCGCTGGGCATCGCCGCGCTGGCGCGTGATCCGGCGCGGGCCCCGGGGCCGTCCCGCGGCTCGGTTATTGATCTGCTGCGCATGCCTGCGCTTTGGCCGATCTTTGCCTTCATGTTCGTCTGCTACGCCCCGGCGGCGGGGCTGCGCGGCCTTTGGGCCGGACCCTACGCGGCAGAGATATTTGGCGCGGACACCCAGATCATTGGCCGCGTCACCCTTGTCATGGGGCTTGCGATGATCGTGGGCAGCTTTGCCTATGGCCCGCTGGACCGGCTGCTGGGCACGCGCAAATGGGTGGTGGTGGCGGGCAATGCGCTGGCGCTTGCAGCGCTGATCGCGCTGATGCTGGACCCGGCGGCCAGTCTGGTGCGCAGTACGGTGCTGCTTGCGGTTCTTGGATTTGGCGGCGCGGCGTATGGCATGATTATCGCCCATGCGCGGGCGTTCTTTCCGCCGCACCTGACGGGGCGCGGCGTCACCCTGATGAACCTGTTCGGCATTGGCGGCGTCGGGGTCATGCAATATGCGACCGGCCCTATCTATCGCGCGGGCACCACGCCAGAGCAATCCTTTACTCTGATCTTTGCCGCCTTCGCCGGCCTGCTGGCCGCCGGGTTGCTGATCTACCTCAGTGCGGCTGATCGCACCGACTGACCCCCTTTCCCTTTGCTTCGATGGGGCGTAAGACCCGCCCGGTCGCAACCAAGGAGCTTGACAGATGGGTTACAAAATAGTCGTCGTCGGCGCCACGGGCAACGTGGGCCACGAAATGCTGAACATCCTGGCGGAACGCGAATTCCCAGTGGATGAAATTGCCGCACTCGCCAGCCGTCGTTCGCTTGGCACCGAGGTGAGCTTTGGCGACCGAACTTTGAAAACCACCGATCTAGATACCTTCGATTTCACCGGCTGGGATATGGCTCTGTTTGCCGTAGGCTCTGAAACGACACAGAAATATGCCCCCAAGGCCGCCGCTGCGGGCTGCGTCGTCATCGATAATTCTTCGCTTTATCGTTATGATGCCGACGTGCCGCTGATTGTGCCAGAAGTGAACCCGCAGGCTGTGCACGGCTACAAAAAGAAGATGATCATTGCGAACCCCAACTGCTCGACCGCGCAGATGGTTGTCGCTCTGAAGCCTTTGCATGACCGCGCCACGATTAAGCGCGTTGTCGTCAGCACATACCAGTCGGTTTCCGGCGCTGGCAAAGAGGGCATGGACGAGCTGTGGAACCAGACTAAGTCAATCTATAACCCCACCGATTCCAAACCCGCCACGAAGTTCACCAAGCAGATCGCGTTCAACGTGATCCCGCATATCGACGTGTTCCTCGATTCCGGCGAGACCAAAGAAGAGTGGAAAATGGTCGCCGAGACTAAGAAGATCCTGGATCCTAAGATCAAGGTCACGGCCACCTGCGTGCGGGTTCCAGTCTTTGTCGGCCACTCGGAAGCGCTCAACATCGAATTCGAAAACCCGCTTGATGCAGACGAGGCCCGCGACATCCTACGCGAAAGCCCCGGCATCATGGTGATCGACAAGCGCGAAGACGGCGGCTACGTCACCCCGGTCGAATGCGTTGGCGACTATGCGACCTTTATCAGCCGCATTCGCGATGACAGCACGGTCGAAAATGGCATCAACCTGTGGTGCGTGTCCGACAACCTGCGCAAGGGCGCTGCCCTGAACGCAGTGCAAATCGCCGAACTTCTGGGCCGTGAGTGCCTGAAAAAGGGTTAAGTCCTGACTTCATACACGCGAAAAGGCGGGCCAATGGCTCGCCTTTTTGCATTTTGGCACTCCGTTTTTGCGCGCCGCTACCAGGTTGACTCAGATCAATACCGCGGATGGCTAGTTGGGGCATTGTGTAAAAGGAGCCACAGAAGGACTCAGCCCATGATGACCATCAAGAAGACCGCTGCTAACCGGATTGCGATCGATTGGGTTGGTGCGATCGACTCGCATGAGATGGGCGTCGCCCTTGATGACTTGGTCACAAAGTCTGCCGATGTCATCGATGGTCAACTTCTATACAAGATCCACGACTTCGAGATGCCCTCGATGGGGGCCATCGCCGCAGAATTCGCACGGATGCCGCAGCTGTTCGGTCTGCTTATGAAATTTGACCGCTGTGCCGTGTTGTCTGACACCCCATGGTTGCGCACCGCCGCAGAGATGGAGGGCGCGATTTTTCCGATGCTGACAATCAAAAGCTTTGAGCTTGACGAAGAAGAAGACGCCAAGCGCTGGCTGGACGGCGAAGACGAATCTCTTTAAATGTCGCAACATCACCCGCCAATTCAAATTGCGATTTATACCGGAAACTCTTGAATTTCACCACTGAACTGGTTATACGTTCCTTCGCATATTTCTGGACATTCACCAT
>CAWUXN010000287.1:0-2573 GCA_963926415.1 uncultured Loktanella sp. | reverse complement strand
GCAAGTCTTCCTGGCGAGCGTTGCCTTGGCGGACGGGATGCCGGACGTCGCCTTGCAGGTTTCGGCTGCCCGAATCCTGGCGGGGAAAGCTGCACTCAAGAACACCGACGACAATATCCAGCTTCATGGCGGAATTGGCGTGACTGACGAATTCGATGCCCATCTTCTGATGAAGCGAGCAACCGTCTCGCCGCATTGGTTCGGCGATCGACGAAGTCACCTGGATAGAGTCCTCAATACCCCTCTCAACAGCAAAGTCGTGCTATGAATCTAGAAGAAACAGCTGAAGACAAAGGTTTTCGCGAGCTCGCCCGCGACTGGCTCTCGGATAATGCGCCGCGAACGCCGCGCCCCAGCGAGGCGTCCGCCGCGCTGGCATTCGACCGCTCGTGGCAACGTAGTCTCTATGACGCAGGATGGGCGGGGGTAAACTGGCCGGAGGAATATGGCGGCCGTGGGCTGACCGGCTTTCAGTACATGATCTGGCTGGAGGAATGTGTGCGCGCGGATGCGCCGATACACAGCGGCGCCAATTTCACGGGATTGTTTCACGCCGGACCGACCCTGATCGTTCGCGGCAACGAGGAGCAAAAGGCGCTCTATCTTCCGAAGATACTCAAAGGCGAAACGATGTGGTGCCAGGGTTTTTCGGAACCTGGGGCCGGGACGGATCTTGCGAATTTGCAAACGCGCGGCGAAATAGACGGTGATCATATCGTCGTGAAGGGCCACAAGACCTGGACGAGTAACGGTCAATTCGCCGATTTGCAGGAACTGTTGGTCAGAACAGAGCCGGGGTCGACACGGCATCACGGCCTGACGTGGCTGGTTTGCGACATGCACACACCGGGCATCGAAGTGCGCCCCATCCGCACTATGGATGGCGAATCGCATGTAAATGATACATTTTACGATGATGTCCGTATCCCTATCGCCAATGTCGTGGGAGGAATTGGCCAAGGATGGTCGGTTGCGATGTCAACCTTCGCGTTCGAGCGGGGGATCGGCTTCATCGGCGATCAGATCGAACTTGTCGCGATGGTTGAAGAACTGATCGCGATCGCGGGCGAAGTCCGCCTGCCGAACGGCAAATTGGCCATACAGGACGATGGCGTTGCTCATGACCTGGCGTTCTTGAAGAGCGAGGCGCTGGCTTTGCGTGCGTTGACTATTTCGGGCTTGGCGCACATCGAGCGAAATGGCCAGCCAGGGCCCGAGGGTTCAATGATGAAACTCTTGCTTTCCACCGCGTACAAGAGGCTCCACCGGATCGCGAGCGATATCATGGGTCCCGAATTTCTGGATTTCCCGGACGGCGCACGGGCGAGCAATCCGTGGGCGTATCGATATTTCCGCAGTTGGACCCTCACCATTGCCGCAGGTCCTAACGAAATTCAGCGCGATATCATCGCGGACAAGATCCTCGGGCTTCCACGGGCACGCTAACCCGTCTCAAGCAATAGCCACGGGACGGGCAGCGATCCTCTGTCAGGACATCATGACGGCGGAAATCAGATCCGATGAACATGCGCTCTCTAGACTCGCCGCTATCGTGGTGCGCTCCCGAGTAGAAGCGGTCCTATAGCGCGTCCTTCCATTGATGGCTGAATATTACACCATCAAAGCCCGGGACTAACCACCCAGGGTCATCCCGCTTTAATTATTGCCTGTCGCGTCAGTGATCGGCTGGAGGAAATCAGTGGCGGTAGCGTGGAGCAGCTTGTCGGGGCCACGTTCCAGAAAGCGCCGTACCGTCGGGGGCGCGTCGCCACCGTTCAGCGTGTTGAGCGTTTTGGAATTTTCCGCATCCGCATGGGTGCGCCGCTGGTTATGGCGGACATAATCGAGCCAAGTCGGCACATGATAGCGTTCGACCCATAGCGTGGGGTCGGCCAGGTCGCGCTGCAACGCCCAGCCGTTGGCGCCATCGCGCAGGCGAATCCGGCGACGCTCGGCAATGGCGTGGAGGAATGCATCCTCATTATCGGCGCGAATATGATATTCGATCATGACGACGACTGGGCCGCTGCGGGCTTCGACGGGGAGCGCGGTCAACGGCTCGCGCCAGTGACCTAGCAGGTCGAGATTGGAGCTTTCGAGATCGGGTAAGGGGCGGACGAATCCGGTAGCTGCGGCAATCAGCGTCACGCCCGCCGTTGTCATCAACGCTATTTGCAGCCCTTGCCCTTCGGCGATCCATCCGACCAGCCAGCTTCCGATCGCCAGACCGCCGAACGCCATCATCTGATAGATTGCCAGCGCCCGCGCGACGACCCAGCGCGGGGTGGCGAGTTGCACGATCACATTGAAGGTCGATAGGGTGACGAGCCAGCCGACGCCGGCGACGACCAGCGCGAGCCCGGTCAGGATCAGCGAACCGCTCAATCCGATGAGAATCGCCCCGATGGCGAGCGCCAGCGCACCCAGGCGAACCAGCATTTCGCTGCTCATCCGCGCGCGCAACCGCCGCGATCCGAGCGCACCCATCACCGCGCCGATGCCAAAGGCACCTAGCAGCACGCCATAGCCGAGCGCACCTCCCGAAATCAGGTGCAGCGCCACCAGTGGCATCA
>CAWUXN010000286.1:0-4056 GCA_963926415.1 uncultured Loktanella sp. | reverse complement strand
AGGTTCAGGCCGCGTAGCCAAAGCGGTGTGGTCATTCTGCGAAGGGCTTTTGCGGCATCGGGGCGATACTGTTACCATTCGCGATGCGCTGCGCACTTTGCTCTGCCCCTACCTCCAGCACCTTAAGGTCCAGCGATTCGTCATGCTCTAGCGCATAGCCAAGCAGGGATAGGGTGCTTTGCAGGCGGCCGTCCAGATAGGTCAGCTGGCTGGCAACGCGGGCTTCCTCGATCTCGACCTGTTCGGACCCGGCGTGGATCTGTTCGCAGAAGTGCATCGCTTCCATGATGCGTTCCTGCTGATCCTCTGCCGCTTGCAGGCGCTTGCGCAGGAAGGCTTTGGGGCGGGTGACACGTTCGACGGAATAGACTTCGGCCAGATGGCGGCTTTGCACGCTCATCTGAGCGGCGACCTTCACCACGCCGCTTTCCAGCTGGCTCAGATCCTGGTGGTCGCGCAGATAGGCAAGGCGTTCGCGCACGGCATCAAATTCAGAGCTTAGGGTTAAGACCCCGGCGCTGTCGGCGGCGTGTACGTCGCGATAGGCGCGGGCGACGTCGGCCATGCTGATGTGGAAGTTGCGGTGGCTGGTTTCCAATGTCCTCATACGCACATGGGTCAGCATGAAAAACGCTATCGCGCCCAAGATCGCGGTCAGTGCGCCTTGCACCCACGGCCCCGCATTGGGGTAATCGACGCCGCCGATGGTCGCGTTCAGCTGCAGCCAGTCCGCCATGCCGATGGCACATAACGCGGTGTAAAAGACTGCGGCAAAGGCATGGATCGAGGCGGTGAAAAGGGTCAAGGCGTGCATCAGGCGCATGCCGTCGCGCAAGTTGGGGGTCATATGCAGCCGTCCTGTCGCAATAGTTTTAGAAATGCGTAAATTTATAATTAAGCTATTTCGCTAACAGGTCCATTGTCATGCATCTGCGCAACCCTGCCCATTGTCTCGCTGGCGGAATCAATGGGCAGTGCGGGGTGTCTTCTAGGGGGTGAGATCGAGAAGCTAAGGGCTGGGATTAGCGCTGACTGACGGCAGATACCGCCATATGTTGTATTTTTCCTGCGCGTTTGCGCAATTAGGGCCGCCGCGTTGCAACAATCACGCTCTGTTCTTTTGGCAATTTTTCGCAAGGGGTTGCAATAAGATGGCCGCTTTGGGCTTTATCGTGTGAGGGGCTGTGCAGCCAAACGAGAAATCGCCCCGAATCTATTCGGCGCTAGCCGACGTAGCGGCGCGAATAGCGCGGGCTGAGGCTGGTCAGCATTTCATAGCCGATCGTTCCCGCGCTTTGCGCCAGACGGTCCACCGGCTGCGCGTCGCAGATGATCGCCAGCGCGTTCGGATCTTCGTTCAGATCCGTCACATCGACAGTGATCAGATCCATCGAGACGCGGCCCACCAGCGGGCAGGGGGTGTCGCCATGAAACAGCATCGCGCCGCGCGACAGGGCGCGTTGCAACCCGTCCGCATAGCCGGCGGCGACCGTGGCAAGGCGCGTGGGGCGGTCCGCTTGCCACGAATTGCCGTAGCCTACGACTTCTCCAGCGGTCAGATCGCGCAGTTGCACAACGGGCAGGTCAAGGCGCACGACGGGGCGGGCATCCTCGAACGGCAGGCCACCGTACAGGCCAATGCCGGGTCGGCATTCGTCAAAGTGATAGTCCGGCCCCAGCAGGATACCGCCCGTCGCAGCAAGGCTGCGCGGCGTGGTGATCCCGTCGGTCATCTGGTGAAAAACATCCAGCTGGTAAGGATTCATCGGGTGATCGGGTTCATCGGCGCAGGCCAGGTGCGACATCACGACCACAGGTTTGCATCGCAGCGCGGCCTCTGCCACGGCGGCCCAGTCGTCCCATTCCAGACCCAGCCGGTTCATGCCGGTGTCCAGTTGCAGGCCAAAGGGGTGATCGGGCAGCGCCTCAAAGTGGCGGTTGATTTGGTCGATGGAATTCAGGATCGGCGTCAAGTTCAGATCGGCGATCATGTCGGTATCGCCGCGCATGTGGCCGGTCAGCACCCGGATCTGGGCCTTGTCGCCGACAGCGGCGCGCACGGCGGCCCCTTCTTCGGCCATGGCCACATAGAAAATGCGCACACCTTGCTTGACCAGCGCCTTGGCGACGCGTTCCGAGCCAAGCCCGTAAGCATCGGCCTTGATCACGGCTGCAGTTTCACACGACGTCATCGCGTGCAGCGCGCGCCAGTTCGCGGTAAGGGCCGCAAGGTCGATGGTCAGGTGTCCAGTGCTCATGAACTGTCTTTTGACAGGACAGGGGTGCGGCGGCAAGAGGCGGGATTTGGACCCCGCGGTGCGGGCGGATGCGTCCGGATGGAGTGTTTATGAAAAAAGCGAGTGGCTTGTCGCGTTAGGTACCTCCGGCGGAAGTATTTTTGGCAAGTTGATGTTGCATCAGTCCGCAGTCGTCAGGCGGTAGGTCTGCATTTCGTCCGCGGTGAGCAGATAAATCTCGTTCGGGGGGGTGACGAGGGCGTGGCGCATGATCAGTGGGTCGATGTCCATTTCAGAGAGGTATTCCATCACCTCGCCCTGACCGCGCTGAATATCATCGACCGCTATGAAGGCGGGCAGGGCGGTGTTCTCGCCGAAGTAATGCTGATGCACGCCGACAAGGGCACCGTCTTCCACCGTGCGCGCGGTGCCGGCAGCGAGCAGGTAGGGGCAGGCGGACAGACAGATATCGCTGGCGGCCATTTGGGTATCGATGCCGAGTTTGCGCAGTTGGCGGCCCATGGCCAATGCGTCCTGCACAGAACCGCCGGGAGAGTTGAGGAAAGCCTGCACCGGGGCCGGGACAACCGTGGTCAGGAAGTCTGCAAAGCGGTCCGCATCGCCCGGTGCGATCTGGCCCGTCAGGGTGATTGTCGGCTTCCCGTCCCAGGCAGTGTCGACGAAAACAAGGCGGGACGGCATGTCGGTGCTCGTGGGAACCGGGCGTGATCCTGGACGAGCCGGGCGCGGATCAATGCGAGACGGATCATAGCGCCGCGTCTGATCGCCAGGGCCAGCGGGCTGGGTAATTGCGGGCGCGGTAGATGTGAAGGCCAGTTGCGGCAGCACGCGCAGCAGGTCTGACCCCAGCAGCACTGCGGCAAAGATCAACTGCAGCCCAAAGATCCAGCGCAGCATCCGGCTCGCAGGCAAGCGTTGGGTGGCGGCATCGGTCATTCTGCCGCCGTCTTGTCACTGATCTTGATGACTCTCGCCTCTGTCCGGTCAAGCGAGATGTCCATTTCCTGGATCGCGCTGACCGCGGCGCGCAGTTCGGACAGCGTCATCGAATCCCCGACCGCTGTGCCGTCGCGGCCAGCGCGGATTGCGGCCTGCGTGACGGCGAGGATCAGTACCAGCACGGCCGGCAGCAGGTCGATCGCGATGGCACCGGCCCAGCTGGGGATAAAGTTGCCAGCATATAGGATCACCGCGTCGGCGGCCGAAATCTGGGTATAGCTGATGTCGACAGGCGGGGGCATCGCCAGAACATTCTGCGCCGCCGCCTGCAGGGTTTGCGCGCGTTGTTGCAAAACGGACAGTACAGAATCTATGGTCGCCTGCTGCCCGGCGCGGGTGCTGCTGTCAGAACCATCAAGGCTGGGTAGCACGACTGCATCCGTCAGATCGGTAGCGGCGCGGTTTACCAAAGGCGCGACAGACAGTTGCCGCAGCTGGGTGATGACATTGGCGAGGCGCACGGCCTCTTCGCTGAAGGGGACCGAGCGGGCCTCGACAGGGCCTTGGTCGACGGTCAGGGCGCGCATGCGCGACAGGCTGGCGTTGCCTTCGGCAAAGGCCTGTTCAACGAGCGGCTGCTGCGCAGTGATCTGCGCCTCGAGCGCGGCAAGCTCGTCGGATTTCTGCCGCAACAAGCGGAACACAGCACCTTGCCCGGCAAAGCCGGACAGCTGGCCGGTCGCTTCTTGCTCGCTGAGGTCATCGAAGGATTGCCGCACGCGGGCGACGTCGAGGGCAAGGGATTGTGCCGATTGTGTAATCTCGTCACTGCGTTCCAGTGCGGTCTGGTATTGCTGCA
>CAWUXN010000285.1:0-11894 GCA_963926415.1 uncultured Loktanella sp. | reverse complement strand
CTGGCCGACTGGATTGACGCGCACTGCACCTTCCCCAACGCTATGGTCGATTGCATCGTCCCGGCGACAGGTCCGTCCGAGCTCGCCCTCGCTCGCGATCTTGGCGTCGCCGACAACGTCCCCGTCACCCACGAAAACTTTCGCCAATGGGTGATCGAGGATTCCTTCTGCGCTGGTCGCCCCGAATGGGAAAAGGTCGGAGTGACCCTGACAGATGACGTGCATGCTTTTGAGGCGATGAAGCTGCGCTGCCTGAACGCAGGCCACCAGATCATCGCCAACGCAGGCGAAATCTTGGGGATCGAAACGATCTCTGGCTGCATGGAAAACGCAGCGATCAATGCCTTCTTTCACAAGGTCGAAACAACGGAAATCGTGCCCCATGTCGCTGCAGTGCCCGACATGACGCCGCTGGCCTATGTCGATCTGATCGCCCGCCGCTTTGCCAATCCGCAGATCCGCGACACGACGCGCCGCGTCGCCTTTGACGGATCATCGCGTCATCCCGGCTTTATCCTACCGGTCATCCGCGACGCACTGGCCGCTGGCACCCCGGTGTCAGGTCTAGCCTTGGTCGAAGCGTTGTGGGCCCGCATGTGCGAGGGCACTCGCGAAAATGGCAGCGTCATCGCCCCTAATGACCCAGCATGGGATGCGCTGCAGTCTGCGGCCAAGGCGGCGAAGGATCGCCCTGCCACATGGCTGGAGCAGCCCCGCATCTATGGCGATCTGGCCCGCAACGCGGTGTTCGTCGAGGCCTTCACCCGCTGGCTAGCGTTGATCAACGAGGCGGGCACCACCGCCGCATTGACAGCCTATGTGGCCGTAGAACCAGCAAACGGCTGACCGCAAAACGCGCAGGCTATTGCGAAAGTCATCCGAACGGCGGGCCCCACATCAAGGTCCGCCGTTTGTTTTTGCACGGAAAGCACCACCAAAACGCCTGCTGTCCCCGGAATTTCCGTCACTGCCATTTCCGCTGCCGTCCGCTAATGTGCAATGGTGGGCACCGCGCACCACTTCCGTTTTGGATATCGTAAGACATGACCCTGACGCACAAGAACCTGACAGACGCAGTGCTTTACCCGCTCTGGCTCGACAATCCCGCTGCACCTGCGCCGATGCCGCATCTGGTCGGACGCACAGACGCGGATCTGCTGATCGTCGGCGGCGGCTATTCTGGCCTTTGGGCCGCGATCATTGCCAAGCAGCACGCGCCCGGTCGTGACGTCGTGGTGATAGAGGCCGGCAAGGTCGCACATGGTGCATCTGGGCGGGCGGGCGGCATCGTTTCGACCTCTGTCATGCATGGGCTGGTGAATGCGCAGCGTGTTTTCCCGCAGGATCTGGACCTGCTGGAAAAGCTGGGGATCGAAAATCTAGACGCTTGGCGGCAGACGATCAAAGATTTCGGCATCGACGCCGATCTGGAATGGGGCGGAGAGATGACTGTCGCCATTGGTGCACAGGACATCCCCGATCTGCGCCGGGAATACGACCTGCACAAGGGCCACGGCCATGACATCGTATGGCTAGACCGCGACGCGGTAACCGCGCAGGTCGCATCGCCCCTGTTTCAGGCAGGCATCTGGTCCAAGTATCGGACCGGCACCTTGCAACCCGCAAAACTGGCTTGGGGCCTACGCGATGCCGCGATCAAGCTTGGCGTGCGAGTCTATGAGCATACCCCAATGGAAGCCGTCGATGACCTGGGCCACAAGATGCGCATCACCACCCACGACGGCCTGATCGACGCGCCCAAGGTGCTGTTTGCCACGAACGCATGGGGCGCGGGTCACAAGGATATCAAGAAATACGTCGTCGCTATGCGGGACCGCGTGATCGCGACGGCCCCCCTAAGCGCCGAGCAGTTGGACCGGCTTGGCTGGACGAACCGGCAGGGCATTTATGATACGCGCACGCAGCTGAACTACATGCGGCTGACGCGGGACAACCGCATCGTCTATGGCGGGCGTATCGGCTATGCATTCAATGACAACATCGACCCTGCAGGTGATCGGCGGATCGACGTTTATGACCGGCTGGCGGGATATTTCGCACAAACTTTCCCGCAGCTTGGCGATGTCAAATTCTCTCATGCGTGGTCGGGACCAATTGACCTGACGACCCGCCTCGCGGTGCATTTCCAGCCGTATTACGATGGGAAAGCCGTGTATGTCGGCGGCTATTCCGGCTTTGGCGTGACCGCGTCACGCTTTGGCGCACGCATGGCGCTGGAAATGCTGGACCAGACCGGCGTGCCAGAGCTGCAGCTGGCGCTGGCTGCCACCCTGCCCCGACGCATCCCGCGCGAGCCGATGCGCTGGATCGGGGCCGGCATCACCATGCGCGCACTGGACGAGGTAGACACCAAAGGCGGCTGGCGCAGGGCGTGGCTGAAAATGGTGCATGCCATGGGGTTCCCGCTTTAGATGGCTGTATGTCCCAGCACGCGGATCGCACCGCGCAATTCCGCCAGCCCCTGCAGCCGGCCAATCTGCGGATAGCCGGGGATCAGCTTGCGATCTAAATTCGACAGGATGTGGTGGCCGTGATCGGGGCGGCGCGGCCTGCGTCACGCCAGCCTGCGCACCGCGTTGAAAGCAGCAGGCTATCCAGCAACGTCCGTCTAACACGTCGCAGGCTTTACAAATGCAAAGGTGCCGCTGGGTTGGTGCCTTTGCAGGCATTCAGGGCCTAGAATAGGCGCTGCGGCACACCGCGCGTCCACGCATCGCTGCATCTGCGCACGTCGGGGTCGAATAGCCTTCAGATATCACGCTATCCGACGGACACTTACTCCTGTCATATCCGACACATTCCGGTCCCTTTGCACCGGTGAGACCAACACTTCCAATGGGCTACGCGGGGTTTCGACACGTTGCTCTGACAGGTGGACGGGGGGCGTTGTGACCGTTGTCAGCGTGGCGGTCGCCAACAGGATCAATGCGACAATGCCGATCTCGATCACAATCGCACGGCGCAACGCCGTTGCGGCACCGCTGGTGCCGGCCACCAACGCCGGCACCAGCCGCCATTTATTCAATGCCGCGAGTGAAAGCAGGATGGACACAACCGCGATTTTTATCAGCAAGGTCAGACCGTAAGCCGTGCCAATCAATGCTGCGACAGACCCTGCCATGATCCACGCGAACACGATCCCGACCACGATCATTATCGGCACCGTCACGCTCGCCATGATCCCGAAGTCATGCAGGATCGCGGCACCACCGGGTGTGGCAGCGGCCCTGCGCAACGGGGCCAAGGCTGCAATCCACACTGCAGCCATCAACAGATGCAGCATCAGGCACGCCGCCAGCAGCAAATGCGGATCGCTTAGAGCGTGACCAACGCGCGTGTAGGAAAACGCGATCAGAACTGCGCCCACCACGGCCACAGCCCGCCCAATAGGTCGAGGCGACAGGATCGCCAGAACGAGCACGCCTCCAGCCAGGTGCCAAATTGCAGCGGTGCCCAAGGGGCTGTCCCAAACGAAACCAAGCATCATTGGGTCGGTTGCCCCCACCAGTCCCATGCCGGAAATCCGCGCGGCCCGTATGCCAAAACGCATCGCCAGAATGGCAATACCAATCAGCGCCGCCGTCACGGCCACACGGCGCGCAAGGTTTAACACATCAGCCGGTGCCTTGCGAAACGCAGTGATAAACATCGGCCCACCCATGGCCAGCAAGGTAGCGGCATAGCCCGCGGCCTTCGCAAGAATGGCGATAATCGTCCAGCTGTCGATGGATGCGCCCCCCTCCACGCCGCGTCAGTCCCCAACTGTGAAGCCAAAGTTACCCTGCATCGGGTGACCGTCGCCTGACATGCCACGCCATTCCACCGTGTAAGCAGCTGGCGACAGCTCCACGTCCGGCGTCACGCTGAAATCAGTCACCGCCTCCATGCCGACAGCGCGGGTCACGTCTATGTCGCCGTCCGGTCCTGTCAGGGTAAAGGCCGTCACACTCATCAGACCGTCAAAGTGGATGGCGATGCTATCAGGTGCGGTCGACGTCGATCCATCCTCTGGTGTCATCGTCGCGGACTTGGCATGGGCCAAGGCAAAGGTTGCGGTCAATGCGAAGGCTGTCGTTAAAAGTGCTGTTTTCATGATTGCTTCTCCATTGCGTCATGGCTGTCACGGATATCCTGCGGCCATGTTGATTTGATATAGCTGAGCACAGCGATGATATTAGCATCAATCAGCGTGTCGGCATAGGCGGGCATGTCGGACTGGTAACTTGGGTCGCCGATCATTTCGGCGACCCCCAGTTTGGTCAGTGTGAACAACGTGGCGCTGTCGTGGTGCCACGTGTGACCGCTGGCGTCATGCGGCGGCGCGGGCAACCGCCCGTCCGAGTTGCGTGACCTCCAGTCCGGCTGCCCCTCTAGCGCCGAACCGTGGCAACTGGCACAGGTGGCTGCATAGACCTCGGCCCCCTGTGCCACGACGGCAGGGTCATCCGGCTTTAGCGTGATTGCATCTGCCTTTGCCGTGCGGCCTTCGGCATAGAGCCAGACCGCCATCACCCCAAAAACACTCACCGCAGCGATCACGCTGCGCTTCAACGGCCAGCCTCGAAATATACCTCGTCCGGGGCGGCGTCACCGCCAAAGGCGATCACATCGAACTGTGCGGCCGGATCGTCACCCATGCCCGGCGATCCCATCGGCATGCCAGGGACCGAGATTCCGGTGATGGCCGGCCGATCACGCAGTAGCTTTGCGATTGCATCGAATGGCACGTGGCCTTCAATCACGTAGCCGTCGACAACGGCGGTGTGACAGGACCACAGATCTTGCGGTACGCCGACCTGCGACTTGGCCGCTGTGACATCGTCCATATCGGTGGTCGTGACCTCAAAACCCGCACTACGGGCCAGATCAACCCATGCTTCGCAGCAGCCGCAAGTCGGGCTTTTGGCGACATGCATGGCATGGTCCATAGCGGTGCCCCCCGATTGCGCGATAACGGGCAACGCTACTGTGGAAAGGCCAAGCGCGAGGGCGGCGGCGATGGGCAGCTTGAATATGTTCATTATGTTAATCCTCTTATCGCATTCAGACGCAGGCGATGCCGGCGGTTGGGTCGTGAACGGTTGTTCCCTTTCCAAAAAGGGCAAATGTTCAGCCCGCGCGCGGAGGATTCAGTGGTAATTTTAGTGTGATACCAACAAGGGTGACCGGCGGCCCGATGTTCGCCGCGCGCCGCACCTTTTTGGCACTTTGAGGAGCGGCCGCCTCTGGCACAACAGCAACCCAGACGTGGCAGGCGGGTGCACGTCCCGTGCTGTGATCGCAGCACTCTATCATGGCAGCAGTGGCAGTTGTGTGGTCCGAAGTATGCGTTGCGATTTCAGATACATGCGCATGCGCACTTGCCGTGAAGCTGGCAGTGAACGTGGCGCAAACGGCCAAAAGAACGATCAGGAAGCGGATCAACGACATGGCGCTTTCCTAATGCGGACCCCATCACAAAAGCAAGCCAAGTTAAAAGGCGCGGCGTTGCGCCGCGCTAGGTGCGGCAACGTGACCGGCACTGCAACACAGTCTGATAACTTTGTGACTTGCAGTTTCATCGCCCAGCGGTATTTCAAATTAATGATGTTAGTCTCACCATCACGGCTGCTTATGAGGATCCGGCAGATTTTTCTGCTGTGCGTCGTCGTCGGACTGCTTGCTCCTCAAGTCGTGCACGCCGGAATGGCTCGCATGCTTGAAGAACGTTCGACGCAAGACGTCTGTGCTGCCATGGCTGATCACGATCATTCGGGCTGTACCGTTTCCGCAGACGAAAGTTACCGACCTCATCACGACACCGATGCAGCGTGCAAAGATATGACCTGCTTTTGCGCAATGCCGTTTTCGGTGCAACAGACCGCGCAAAACAAAACGATGATGCTCGTCAGTGTCACCCCGGCGCATCATGTCGCCAAATGCGGGATCAGTCCCTCTATGTTGCGCAAACCCCCAAAACACGTGTGATCAAATCTTGGGTCTGGTGCTGTCCCTAGGGCGCACAGCACCTGCAATTGATCTTTATTCCCGGCCCAATTACTTGGGCCGCCCGGGGGAACACTATGAGCGGACGCTATGTAGCACTCAGCATTCTTGCATTAGGAGCAGGTCTGACTGGCGGAATTTCGGCAGAACGATTTTACTTTAATCGCGCGGACAATACGGCCGAAGCCGGGCCAGAGGTTCTATATTGGGTCGCCCCCATGGACGCGAACTTTCGCAAGGACGGTCCCGGAAAATCGCCAATGGGGATGGATCTGATCCCTGTCTATGCAGGCGACGCTCCGGCGGATGACCTTTCCACCGTTACGCTGTCCCCGCGCGAGATTAACGCCATCGGTGTGCGCACAGCAGTGGCCACGTGGCAGGACATTTCCCAGACCATTCAGACCGTAGGCTATGTTGGCTATGACGAACATCTGACCAGTCATGTCCACACACGGGTCGAAGGTTGGATTGAGAATTTGAAGGTGCGCGCCATCGGCGACCGCGTCACCAGTGGCGACCTGCTCTTCTCCATGTTCTCGCCAGAGATCGGATCGGCCAGTGCTGAACACATCCGGGCCCTGGAAGATGGCAATACCCGCATCATCGAAATCTCCCGTAACCGCCTGCGCAGCGTCGGCATGTCGGACCGGCAGATCGAGGAGGTCGAGGCAACCCGAGAGATCGCACGCAACCTGTCGGTCTACGCCCCGCAGGACGGCGTCGTTATCGGGATCGAGGCGGCGGACGGCATGTATCTACAACCCACCACGCGTGCCGTTTTCCTGACCGATCTTGCGACCGTCTGGCTGGTGGTCGACGTGTTTGAACGTGACATCGCCCGGCTCACGGACGACATGACCGCCTCAATCCGCTTCGATCACATGAATGGCCGCGTGTTCGAAGGCCGTGTCGACTACATCTATCCTGAACTGGATGCCAAGACGCGAACTTTGCCTGTGCGGCTGGTAGTGGATAACGCCGAGGGGCTGCTGAAGCCGAACATGTTCGCAACGGTGGCCCTGTCCCCAGGTGCATCGCGGCAAGCTCTGACTGTCCCAACAGAGGCCATAATCCGCACTGGCAGCGCCGAGCGTGTGATCCTGAAGACCGGGGAAGGCACCTTTGCCCCGCGTCTGATCACGACGGGCCTGCGCGACGAATTCGACGAAGGCGGCCGCACGGAGGTCGTGCAGGGGCTTGCGCCGGGGGAGGAGGTCGTGGCCTCTGCCCAGTTCCTGATCGACAGCGAAAGCGCGCTGAGCGCAGGCCTAATGCGCATGGCCCCAACAGATGCCGCCCCAGCGAAAGGCGCAGGCACGCTACTGGCGTTCGATACAGAGACACGGATGGCAACGATCCGTCATGCAGCACTCGACACCTTGGGCTGGCCTGCGATGGATTCGGAGTTTCCCGTCCGTGCCGATGTGGCGATGGAACGCATGACGACCGGCCAGCTAGTCACATTTCAGATCGCGCGCGGGGTAGACGGATTGCTGTATCTGTCAGAGGTCAGCAGCGATGACGGAATTGCCGCGACAGGCGTCGGCGTGGTCGAAGGTGTCACCGCTGACGGCAAGCTGACGATGAACCACGACCCCATTCCCGATCTGGGCTGGCCTGCGATGGTGATGGATATGCCTGTGATGGGCGTGGACACCGCCGCCGTCGCGGTCGGCACGTCCGTGAACTTCGATCTGGCAAAGGACGGCGATACCTTCGTGATCGTCGGTGTTCGCCCCGTGGCTGCCCCCCTGCCGATGCCGCAGGCCTCAGCCCCCGCCACAGCCCCGATCACCGTCGCTGGCACCATCGACGCAGTTGATGCTGCCGCCCGCCGCGCCACGATCACGCACGGCAACATTGCGGAAACCGGCATGCCGGGCATGACGATGGAATTTGATCTGACCGATGCCGTCGACCCCGCGACCCTGCCGGTCGGCGTGCAAACCACTCTCACGTTTGACCGGCCCGACGGCATGACGATGGTGCTGGCCGCAGCAGAGGTGCCAAAACCACCGATAGAGGTCACCGGCACCATCAATGCCATCGACCTTGCAACGGGCATGGCCAACATCACCCACGGCCCGATGGTCGACATCGGGATGCCGGGCATGACGATGGACTTTGCCGTGGCCCCGGCGCTTGCGGCGGGCGATCTGCCGTTGGCGCAAGACATCACGCTGCTCATGACGCGCAACGCTGATTTCAGCCTGACCCTTGTCGGCGTCGCAGATGATCAGCAGGTCGGCCAATGATCCCCGCCATCATTCGCGGGTCGATCGCGAACCGCTTTCTGGTGCTGGCTCTGTCCGTGATGATCGCTGTCGCCGGCATCTGGGCGGCGCGCGCGACACCCGTCGACGCAATTCCCGACCTGTCCGATGTGCAGGTCATCATCAAGACACCCTATGCAGGGCAAGCCCCGCAGGTGGTCGAAGACCAGGTGACCTATCCGATCACCACGGCCATGCTGGCAGTGCCGGGTGCCACGGACGTGCGCGGATTTTCGTTCTTTGGCGACAGCTATGTCTATGTCGTGTTCGAGGATGGCACGGACCTGTATTGGGCGCGAACCCGCGTGCTGGAATACCTTGGCCAGATAACCTCGAACCTGCCTGATGGCGTTTCGCCGGAGCTGGGACCGGACGCGACAGGTGTAGGCTGGATCTATCAATACGCGCTAATCGACCGCACCGGGAATCATGATCTGGCAGAGCTGCGCACGCTTCAGGACTGGTTCCTGAAATACGAGCTGCAAACCGTAGACGGCGTGTCAGAGGTCGCCACCATCGGCGGCATGGTCAAACAGTATCAGGTCGTCATCGACCCCAACAAATTGCGTGCCTACGACCTGACACTGGCGCAAATTCGCAACGCCATCCAAGGCGCAAACCGCGAAACCGGCGGCAGTGTGATCGAGATGGGCGAGGCGGAATACATGATCCGCTCGACCGGCTATGTGGACGAGCTGTCCGACTTGGCCAGCGCCCCACTAATCGTGAACGCCCGCGGAGCGGCGGTGACGCTGGGCGATGTGGCGGACATCCGGTTCGGGCCAGAGTTGCGGCGCGGTGTCGGTGAATTCGACGGTCAAGGCGACGCCGTCGGCGGTGTCGTGATCCTGCGCTGGGGAGGCAACGCCCTTTCCACGATCAAGGCGGTCGAGGCGCGGATCGAAGAGCTACGCCCGAACCTGCCAGAAGGCGTCGAAATCGTCACGACCTACAACCGCGCTGGCGTGATCGAGCGTGCCATCGAGAACTTGTCTGACAAGCTGATTGAGGAATTTATCGTCGTCGTGCTGGTTTGCGCAGCGTTCCTGCTGCACATCCGGTCGTCACTGGTCATCGTGCTTTCGCTGCCGTTGGGCATCTTTGTCGCGGTGATCGTGATGAAGCTGCAAGGCGTAAATGCCAACATCATGTCGCTTGGCGGCATTGCCATCGCCATCGGCGCGATGGTGGACGCCGCGATTGTCATGATCGAAGCGATGCACCGGCGCATCGAAAAGGAACCCCTGACGCCGCAGAACCGCTGGCGGATCGTGACCGAATGTTGCGAAGAAGTCGGCCCCGCGCTGTTCTTTTCCCTCGCCATCATCGCGGTCAGCTTTCTGCCAGTCTTCGTTCTGGAAAGCCAAGAAGGACGTCTATTCAAGCCGCTGGCCTTCACCAAGACCTATGCCATGGCGGCCGCCTCAATCCTGTCGATCACGCTGGTGCCTGTGCTGATGGGCTACTTCGTGCGGGGCCGTATTCTGCCCGAACACAAGAACCCGCTGAACCGCTTCGTCATCTGGGTTTACCGCCCGTTTCTGGATGCCGCTGTCGCCTGGCCCTATGCCACGACACTGCTGGCGGTGGCACTGGTAGGGTCAATGGCCTGGCCGCTGCAACGCATCGGCACAGAGTTCATGCCGGAACTCAACGAAGGCGATTTCCTTTACATGCCGTCGCTTTATCCCGGCGTGTCCATCGGCAAGGCCCGTGAGGTCCTGCAACAGACCGACCGCCTGATCGCCACGGTGCCAGAGGTGCTGACCGTCCACGGCAAGTTGGGCCGCGCTGACAGCGCCACCGACCCGGCCCCCCTGACGATGATCGAAACCACCGTGCAACTGAAGCCAGAGGCGGAGTGGCGCGACGGGATGACCATGGACAGCATCCGCGCAGAGCTCGACCGCGCCGTGCAAATCCCCGGCGTCACCAACGTCTGGATTCAACCGATCAAGAACCGGATCGACATGCTGGCTACTGGCATCAAGACTCCCGTGGGCGTCAAGATTTCCGGGGCCGATCTGCGTGTGATCGAATCCATAGGCATCGCCGTCGAACAGGCGGTCGCCGGAATCGACGGCACGGCATCGGCCTATGCCGAACGCCCCGTGGGTGGCCGGTTCATCGAAATCAACGTCGATCGCGAAGAGGCCGCACGCTACATGATGAGCGTGCGGGACGTCCAGGACGTGGTGCAGACCGCCATTGGCGGCATGCAGGTGTCCGAAAGCGTCGAAGGGCTGGAACGCTTTCCGATCAACCTGCGGTATCCGCGGGACTGGCGCGACAGTCCCGAACGCCTACGCGATCTGCCTGTCGTCACACCCGCCGGCGCGCATATCCCGTTGGGCACGATCGCCGAAATCGCCATCGTCGATGGCCCCGGCATGATCCGGTCGGAAAATGCCAGACGCACCGGCTTTGTGTTCATTGACATCGCGGGGCGCGATCTGGGGGGCTATGTGAACGAAGCGCGGGACCTTGTCGCGCGCACTGTCAATCTGCCAACGGGTTATTCCATCACGTGGTCGGGGCAATACGAATACATCGAACGGATGCAGGACCGGCTGACGTTGGTGGCACCCGCCACGCTGCTGATCATCACATTGATGCTATTCATGGCTTTCAGCCGCGTGACAGAGGTCGCGATCATCCTTGCCGCCTTGCCTGTGGCGCTGGCGGGCGGTGTCTGGCTGATCTGGTATCTCAGTTTTGATATCTCGGTCGCCGTGCTGGTCGGGTTCATTGCACTGGCTGGCGTGGCGGTGGAGACCGCCATCATCATGCTGCTTTACCTCAACCTTGCGTGGGAAAAGCGCAAAAAAGTAGCCGCAACCGAACGCCGCGACCTGACGCCGCTAGACGTCGAACAGGTCGTCTTCGAAGGCGCGTTGTTGCGCGTGCGGCCCAAGGTGATGACCGTGGCCACGATCTTCGCCGGTCTGATCCCGATTATGTATGGCCACGGCACCGGGTCTGAAATCATGCAGCGGATCGCGGCACCTATGGTTGGCGGCATGGCGACGGCCACCTTGTTGACGCTGCTGGTGATCCCCGCAATTTTTGTGATTTGGAAGCGTTTTGCGCTGAACCGGGTCAACCATGAACTGGCTGCGGGGTCGCCCGGCACTTCAGCAGCCAGCCCCCATGCGGTGCCGGGCGAATGATCGCCCGCACCCATATCCCAAACCCCAAGAAGGAAACTGCAATGCACAAAACACTTACACTGATCTCAGGCCTGATCCTGACCGCTGGCGCGGCCTTTGCCCAAACGTCCGACATGGGCACGATGGACCATGGCGCGATGGATCACGGCGATATGCCGATGGATGAGGTCATGTTGGACGGGGCCGTTCACGTAAAAGCAATCGTCAATTCCTTTGGCGACGGCACCGTCAACGTCAGCCACGAGCCGATCCCCGAAATCGGATGGCCTGCGATGACGATGGACATGACCCTGATAGAAAACGCCGAAGTCGCGGAAGATATTGCTGACGGCCAAGCTGTCACAATGATGCTGATCAAGGGCGAAGACGGCATGTATGGCGTCGCAGCCCTAGTGCCGGAGATGTAAACGAAGTGTCGAGGCCCGGGATACCGGACCTCGAC
>CAWUXN010000284.1:0-3265 GCA_963926415.1 uncultured Loktanella sp. | reverse complement strand
GTCGGCACCTGCCGCCCTTTGGACAACGCTGCAACCAGACGTTGCGTCAAAGCATCAACACGCGCCAAATTCTTTTCTAAATTGTCAAGTTCTTTACGGCTCGTTTCACCTTCATGAATATCAATAGTTGTCATATCACTCCCCCCGGCCTACCTTCGCAGCTGCAGCATTCATTGCGCGACCACATCAGGAACGTTCCAACATGAAGTATATGATGACCTACGACATGATGGAAAGCATGCGTAACACGAACCAGTGGCTTGGGTCGACTGCGCGGGCTTTTACCAGTTATCCCGCAATGGCGATGACGGCTAATCCCTTCATGGATTGGCTGGGTGCCTGGGGCGAGGTTACCGAGCGTGCGTTCAGCCGCATGGTCGTCAAGCCCGACTGGAACATCCCCGTTCAGACCGTCGCAGACGGCACTGATCACATCGTGCACGTTGAAATCGTTCTGGAAAAGCCATTCTGCAACCTGATCCACTTCAAGGTGGGTGGCCGCGAGCCGAAAAAGCGCCGCGTGCTGCTGGTCGCCCCAATGTCCGGTCACTATGCCACATTGGTGAGAAAGACAGTCATTTCCCTGTTGCCCGATTGCGAGGTTTACACCACAGATTGGCACAACGCCCGCGACATTCCAGTCAGCGCTGGCAAGTTCGACATCGAAGATTCTACACTTTACCTTGTTGATTTCATGAAGGAATTGGGCAGCGATCTGCACGTCATTGCCGTGTGCCAGCCTGCACCGCTGACCATGGCCGCTGTCGCCTATCTGGCCGCTGAAGACCCCAGCGCGCAGCCCCGGTCCATGACCCTGATCGGCGGCCCCATCGACCCGGACGCCAACCCGACTTCGGTTACGGATTTCGGGCATTCCGTAAACATGGGCCAACTGGAACAGATGATGATCCAGCGAGTCGGCTTTAAATTCAAAGGCGTGGGCCGCAAAGTTTATCCGGGCCTTCTGCAGCTGTCGTCTTTCATATCGATGAATGGCGAGGCGCATTCCAAGGCGTTCCGCGACCAGATCATCTCTACGGCCAAGGGCGAAGCGTCAGAGCATGACAAGCACAACGAATTCTATGACGAATACCTTGCTGTCATGGACATGCCCGCGGAATTTTATCTGTCAACGGTAGAGCGGGTGTTCAAGAATCGGGACATCGCGCGCAACGATTTCACCGTCGCTGGCAAAAAAGTTGATATCGGCGCGATCACGACCGTCGCCGTCAAGGTGGTCGAGGGTGAGAAGGACGATATTTCCGCCCCTGGTCAGTGCCTTGCAGCGCTGGCCCTGATGACGGGCCTGCCCGACAGCAAGAAGGCCGCGCATCTGGAACCAGGCGCTGGCCACTACGGCATCTTTGCCGGTGCCAAGTGGCGCACGAACATCCGCCCGCTGGTGCTGCAGTTCATCGACGATAACTCAGATGCACCCAGGGTTGAAAAAGCGGCGAAGGCCAAGAACGACAACATCACGCCGATGCCTGCGAAAACTGCCGCTAACTAAGCAGTCATCTTTACAAGCAGCCCCGCCCGATCCAGATCGGCGGGGCTTTTTGCTGCGCTATCGCAGGACCAACGGTTGCCGCATCCAGCCGCGCACGATGTTCAGCGTCGCTTCTGGCTGCTCCAGCGTTGGCAGGTGACCCGCGCCTTCGATGACCTCTAACCGGGAATAGGGAATCATTTCGGCCATGAATTCGTGGCGGCGCACCGGATAGATGGGATCCTCTGCACCGCAGATGACCAGAGCCGGCTGGCGGATCTGGCGCAGGGTCGCGGACTGGTCGCGGCGGCGCTGCATGGCGCGCGCTTGCGCGACATAGGCCTCTGGCCCCATCGCCCATGCCATATCGGTCACACACTCCATTGCCGCGCGGCGATGCGGGCCTTCGGCAAAGCACGCGGCTGGCATTTCCTGCGCTACGACGTCTTTGAAGCGCCCGGCCCGGGCCGCGACGATCAGCGGCTCTCGCGCGGCGGCGGTTTGCAGCGTTTCAGGTTGCGACGTGCAGTCCATAAGGGCAATTCGCAGCACGCGGGTCGGTGCGCGGCGGATGATTTCCAGCGCGACAGTACCGCCCATCGACAGGCCCAGCAGGGCAAAGCGGGTCGGTGCCCAGTCGAGAATACGGCTTGCGATATCCTCGATCCGCTCGCCCCCGGTGGTCGGCATGATGCACACGGCGTGATTTGGCGACATGGCCGCCGTCAGCGGGGCAAATACGCGAGCATCACACAGCATTGGCGGGATCAACACCAGCGGTTCACGCGCCATATTTCCGCCCTGCCTACCATATTTTTGCCCGACATCGCACCGGGGACAAGGCGGTGCAACCCATGGCGGTGCGGCCTAGCGGTGACTAGCCACATGCCGCGCAAAGGGACCTTAAATCAACCACAGGCCGAGCCCGCTTGCCACAAATATCGCCTAGGGCACCAAGGTCAGCGACAGGCGCAAAGCGCTCAGCGCCTCACCGCTTAGGTCGACAGTACCGCCGTGCGAAGCCTTCCAGCTCGCCGGTTGCAAAATCAAGCCGAGCGCCAGTGGTGCCAGCGCATTGGCGACCTTTTGACCAAACAACCAGACGGCACTGAACGCGTTCTCAATCGCGCTGCCTTTTTCGACACGCGTGACGTCAATCAGGTCAGGATACATTGCCCAAGGGATCTACTGATAGGGGCCGTTCGCCGCCCCAGTCAACAGGAACAACAGCGCCATAGTCGCAACGCCCGTGGCAGGCAGGCTGGCCCAGACGCCGATCAGGACGACGACATACAGCAGGAGACCCAGCATCAGCGCAGTGACCTTGCCCAAGCGCGCGCTGGCCCAGAACCAGGGAAACTGCGACACGATGGACCCAAGAATGAACATCGCAAACAGGATAAAAAATGCCAAGCGTCTCCGTCAGCCCCGACAGCGGCCCCGGCGCATCCTTCATCAGATACAGCGCAGCCAATTGTAGTTCTGCCGCAATTAGCGCGACGCCCAAGGTCAACACGCCTTAAAGCCCTACCCACAAGGCATTGCCTTGCCAAGACAATCCGGCGAACATTGCAACCATGGCGACCGCAAGGATCAGTGCCCCGCTGGCGATCCATGGCACGCGGTGGCCACAACGGCTGCGGTCCGACAGATAGCCGACGATGGGGTCCTCCACGACGTCGAACCCCAACACCGTGAATGCGACCGGCCCACTCCCCCGAGCGACACGCCCAAAAAGGTCATCAGATAGGTAAAAACCAGCAATTTCTTGATCAC
>CAWUXN010000283.1:0-5570 GCA_963926415.1 uncultured Loktanella sp. | reverse complement strand
ATGCCCTGCAACGCAAAAATCTTCGCATCATATTTCATATTCTGCCCGATCTTAAGGATACTTTCATCCTCAAGCACAGGCTTCAGCGCGGCGAGGCAAGCATCGAAATCCATCTGCCCCTCGGCCCGCGCATCAGAGCCGAACAGATCGTCTTGCGCCGCGGACTTATGCGCCAGCGGGATGTAGCAGGCCTGCCCGGCGGTAACGCACAGGCTGATGCCAACCAGATCTGCGCGCATTTCGTTCAAGGACGTCGTTTCAGTATCCACGGCGACATAGCCGCGCTCCATGATCCGGTCGATCCAGACCTGCAATGCCTCTGGCGTGCGGACACATTCATAGGTCTCGGCGTCGAATGGCACGTCGTCCGGGGTCGCAACGTCGGCGACCGGTGCCGCCTCGATCACAGGGACAGGCGCGCCCAGCCGTTCCGCTATGCGTTTGGAGACGGTGCGAAACTCCATCTCGGCCAGAAACCCCAGCAGCACGTCAGGCACTGGGTCGCGGATTTCCAGATCGTCGAGAGTGAACGGCAGCGTCATGCCGAAGTCCAGCTGCACAAGCCGCTTTGACAGCTCGATCTGCGCGCGGTGGTCAATAAGGGCCTGGCGGCGCTTGGGCTGCTTGATCTCTGACGCGCGGTCCAGCAAGCTTTCAAGATTGCCAAATTCGTTGATCAGCAGGGCGGCAGTCTTGATCCCGATACCGGGCGCGCCGGGGACGTTATCGGCAGAATCGCCAGCAAGCGCCTGAACATCGACGACGCTTTCGGGCCCGACGCCAAACTTTTCGATGACCGCCTCGCGGTCGATGCGCTTGTTCTTCATTGGGTCCAGCATTTCGACGCCGTTGCCGACCAGCTGCATCATGTCCTTGTCGGACGTCAGGATCGTCACCCGCCCGCCAGCATCACGCGCCATATGGGACAAGGTGGCGATGATATCGTCCGCCTCGAACCCTTCGATTTCTTCGCAAGCGATGTTGAACGCACGGGTCGCAACGCGGGTCAGCGGAATCTGCGGACGCAGATCCTCTGGCATCGCCTCGCGGTTAGCCTTGTACAGGTCGTACATGTCATTGCGGAACGTATGACTGCCCTTGTCGAAAATCACAGCCACATGCGTCGCCGCATCGGGGCCAGAGTTATTTTCAACATAGCGCTGCAGCATGTTCACAAAGCCGGACACCGCACCGATCGGCAACCCATCGGACGCGCGCGTCAACGGCGGCAACGCATGATAGGCGCGAAAGATGAATGCTGATCCGTCAATTAGATGCAGGTGACAGCCTTTTCCAAACGCATTGGCCATGATGAACTTCCTCGTTTGGTCGGTTTAATTCGTATCGTTTGGTGCGTCGTGGCGGACTTAGTGGTCGCCCTCAAGAATATATTTCGCGTCGCAATAGCCGCATTCGACAAACCCGGTTTCTTCGGGAATTGCGAGCCAGACGCGCGGGTGGCCAAGGCCACCTTCGCCGCCGTCGCAGGCGACTTTGCGGGTGTGAACGATCTTGGTTTCGGGGGCGGGACGTGTCATTGGAATGCCTGTCTGTTGTCGCGGGCCGGACCCGCCATAGATCAAACAGGACACTAGCCCAGCACCGCCCCCTGTGCCAGCCCCCGCACGACCGCAAAAAGGCAAGACCATGACCGACAACGCTATCGAAATCTCTGGCCTGAAAAAGACCTATGCCCCCACGGGCCGTTCCCCGGCGAAAGAGGCGCTGAAGGGCATTGACCTGAACATTCCGCGCGGGTCGATCTTTGGACTGCTGGGGCCGAATGGTGCTGGCAAATCGACGTTGATCAACGTGCTGGCAGGTTTGGTCGTGAAAACGGCAGGCAAAGTGAACATCTGGGGGTTCGATCAGGACGAAAACCCACGCCAGTCCCGCGCCGCCATCGGCATCATGCCGCAAGAGCCTAACCTTGACCCCTTCTTCACCCCGCGCGGATCCTTGGACGTGCAGGCAGGCCTTTATGGTGTGCCAAAGGCGCAACGCAAAACCGATGAGCTCCTTGAGTTGATCGGCTTGACCGACAAGGCCGACGCCTATGCCCGGTCGCTGTCAGGCGGCATGCGGCGGCGGCTATTGCTTGGCAAGGCGCTGGTGCACAGCCCGCAGATCCTTGTGCTGGACGAGCCGACGGCCGGCGTCGATATCGAGCTGCGCAACATGCTGTGGCAGAACGTGCGCAAGCTGAACGACGACGGCATGACGATCATCCTGACGACGCACTATTTGGAGGAAGCCGAGCAGATGTGCGACGAAATCGCGATCATCAACCACGGCGACATGATTGTCCGCGACACCACGGCAAACCTGCTGGGCACTTTGGATCAAAAAACGTTGGTGATTACCCCCGACGCCGATCACCCTAACCTGCCCCCCCTGCCCGGCGGCATCACCGGCCAGCGGCGCGACAACGGCACCTTTGCCTTCACCTACCAGTCCAGCAAGACACCTGCAGGCGAAATCCTTCAGGCGGTGCGCGACGCCGGCATCACTATCCGCGACGTAACGAGCGAACAGCCGGATCTGGAAGATGTGTTCCTGTCGCTGACGTCCGGACAGTAAACGCGCCGCCTGTCGTCAGTCGGACAACATCCGGCCAAGCCGCTTGCCGCCCAGAATGTGCATATGGAAATGGGGCACGTCCTGCACACCATGCGCACGGGTGTTGGCAATCGCGCGAAAACCCTCGTCCACACCGCTGATCCGGCAGACCTCTGCCACTGCCATCATGAAACCGACTTGCTCTTCGGCGCTGGCGTCGGCGGCGAAATGGTCAAGGCTGACATATGGCCCCTTCGGGACGATCAGCACATGTACGGGGGCCTGCGGCGCGATATCCTCAAAGGCCAGCGCATAATCGCTTTCAAACACTGTGCGGTTCGGAATCTCGCCCCGCAAAATCTTGGCAAAGATGTTCTGGTCATCATACTCAAAGGTCATGGTCTGTCCTCAATCAACGAAAAGATAAGGCGTTTCCGCCAATGTGCGGGCGGTATTGTCGGGCAGCTGCAGGAAGGCCACGATTGCTGGGGCATTTTCGGCCGGCGTGGCGCTTTCACGGATACGCAAATGGTTGGCAAACCCTGCATCCTGGATCCGGTCGGATTCAAAGATGATGTCATACCGGATCGTCGTCAGCAGCTGCGCCAGCGCGTCTTGCGGCGTCTTTTCTCCGCCAACCCGACCCAATTGACATAACCGCTTAGATAACCGTTAGACAAGCCGCATTCGATTTTCAGCGCCTTTGTCGTGGATCGGTCCGAAAAGAAATTTTGCATCAGATCAATGCTGGCCGTGTCCAGACAGACGATCAGTCGGTCATTGTCGTAGTAATAGAACAGCGTCCGCATCAGCGCCCGCCGGTGGGGCCTCCGCTTGCCCTGACTGGCCTGAATGCCGCCCAGATCGGGCATCTCTGTGCCCTCTTAGCCGAACAGATAGGCGATCGCCGGGATCTGCGTTTGTGACTTAATCGCCTCCAAAATCCGCTTGGCGACATGACACTTCTTGCAGGCGAAGATCAGCAGTTCAGGCTCGCGGCCCAGCGTGCTTTCGGTTTCCCAGAACCGCGAGGCAAACCGTCGCCCGATGTGGCCACGTCCGGTCTGAAAGGTGAACAGGCTGCGCCCCTCGTTCGAAATGTTGAAATCCTGCCCCTCGGACGAGTAAAGTAGCCCAAGCCGCGCCTTCAGCTCTTTGACCTCTGGACTGATCTTACGCGCAGACAGGGCATCCTGGCTGAGCAACAGATCATAGTGGTCGTTGTAGAAGGTCACAGGCATCCCATAGTCGGTGAACATCAGGAACGTCAGCGTGCGCGTTTCGATTTCCTTGCCGGGTATGAGGTGCCGCACCACGGCTTGGAAAAGGTCTCCTCGGGGGTCCAGGTCGTGCGGAAAAATCGCATCACATCGCGCCGGGTCTTCGTTAAATCCAGGATCACATCGATCGTACGCCGCCGCAGGCACCACCACTTAGACCCGATCATGACCTGCACATCTGCCGGCAACGGCCGGGTCCAGCCAATTTTACGCTGCGCCCAAAAGCTCCAATAGAACCGCCGCTTTTGCGTGCGTTCGTTAAACCAGTGGCGATAGATCAGAGGTTCTTCCTTAAAGCCGGTATTGATCCGCTCGCTGTCGTAGAAGTCAAAACTCTCGACATAATCCTTGTCGTTGCGATCCAGAAAATCGTGGGCGTAGTTGGCAGACTTGATCGCCATGCAATCGCCAGACACCATGTGAAAATGGGTCGCCCGTGGAAACGCCTACACCGCGACCTCAACAACATATAGCGTTGCTTGCACCAGGCTCCATTCACCCCAGCCGCATTTGATGTGGAGACGGGCAAAGGCCACGTTCGGGTTATCAGCCAGCGCGGCCTGGATGCGAGCACAAGCCTCTTTCGTCGCACGGGCGTCAAAGTGGATTGCAATGCAATCGCCTACGGCCGTCAGTTGCCGGGCCTGCTGAATAATCGCGTCCCGATCCTTGTGACAGAGAAGAAAAAAAGCGATTTTTGCCGTGAAAAGGCCGCTATGCTCCAGTTTGCCCACATCCATAGCTGTCCTGACGTGAACGGCACCTGAACTCACAGGGTTTCTTTGCATTTCCCGGTCCACTCAGACAGAAACGAAAACGACCTCCGGCAGTTCAATCCGGACCGGAAGGGTAGACACGATGGGTTTTCCAGGCACCTGGATGACGGAAAGTGAAAGCATGGTCTATCGGGTCGTGCCAAAGTGCGCCTGATCGACCATTGACTAGATCATGTTCTATTCCGATCTTTGATGGCGATATCCACGACGCACAGGCCGGAATGCACGAGTGGGCGATGGATGACAGGCAGCCGTTAATCAGCGCCAACGTGAAGGCGCATAAAAGCTATACCTTTACCGGCGTGAGCAATCCTTACACCCGTATCGTGTCATCCTTCTTTGATAGAATCTGCGGCATCCAGCGCAACGGCCGCCGCTATCGCGGCAATCTGGTTCCGCTGTTGATCCAGAAATATGGGATCGAGGCGGGCGACCCGGAAACCGGGTTCGAATTCGACCAGATTCAGTCCTTCCGCCGTTTCCTGCTGTTCGCCCGCGACACAATCCGCTGGCGTAGTCCGATGGATCCAGACATTCACTGGTCCGCCATGTCTAGTCACATCTCGACGTTCATCATGAACGGCGGAACCTATGACAAGATTTTCTGGACTGAAGCGTTCAACGACGGGATGCAGGACGTGCTGTCGGCGGTCGATACGCCGCACAAGATTGACCTGGCCATGATCCCCCGGTTCAACGAAAATGAAGGTCATGGCCCCAGGCGGCTGGACAAGGTGTCGGATTACTTCGACGACCTGTCGATGCGTCTGGTCTATGAAATCTACAAAAAAGACTTTCAAATGTTCCTCTATGATTTCGAAAACCTAGACAACAAGATGCCGATCGGCGAAATTTATTTAGCCGAGGTTCACGCCAAACTAGGTGAATAGGGCACGGGCTGTACCGTGGTCAGGGGGGCTAGCCCCCCGCCGCCGCAGGCAGCCCCCCAACATAT
>CAWUXN010000282.1:0-2928 GCA_963926415.1 uncultured Loktanella sp. | reverse complement strand
GACGAGACCGACGGCACGGTCATTCCGCAGGACCTTAACCTTGACTGGGCGATCAGCAAGAAAAAGGATGATTTCCTAGGCAAGCGCGGCCAGCTGCGCAACCACATGGTGGACCCGGATCGCTGGAAACTGGTCGGTCTGGAAACGCTGGATGGCTCGGTGCTGGCGGACGGGGCCTATGCGGTGGCTGAGGGCGAGAATGCAAACGGCCAGCGCAATACCCAAGGGCGCGTCACCTCGACCTATTATTCGCCGACCTTGAAAAAGGGCATTGCGATGGGGCTGGTGAAACACGGGCCTAGCCGCACGGGCGAGGTCATCAGCTTTACCAAGGACGGTGGCGGGTTCGTGGAAGCACGGATCGTAGACCCGGTGTTCTATGACAAGGACGGAGAAAAGCAGAATGTCTGATCCCATCAGCGCACTGCGCCAGCGAGAAACTCATGGCAGCGTACAGGTCAGCGATGGCGGCGTGCATGGTATGATTACCCTGCGCGGCGATCTGTCGTCGTCAAAGGTCCGCTCGCTTTGCAAGGATCTGGTTGGCCTGCCAGCCCCAGCCCCGAGTGAAGTGCAGACCAAAGGCGACACCGCCGTGCTGTGGATGTCCCCGGACGAGCTTTTGTTCGTGCTGCCTTATGACGGTGTCACCGACGCGTTGGCCCGGGTCGCCAAGATGATGAAGGGCCAGCATCATCTGGCGGTCAATGTCTCTGACGCGCGGTCCTTGCTGCGAGTTGAGGGGCCATTCGCCCGCGAAGTGATCGCAAAGCTTGCCCCGGTCGATCTGTATCCCGGTGCCTTTGGCGAGGGGCAGGTGCTGCGCACAAGACTTGGTCAGATCGCTGCGGCCTTCTGGATGAGCGGT
This sequence comes from uncultured Loktanella sp., assembly GCA_963926415.1. GTDB lineage: Bacteria > Pseudomonadota > Alphaproteobacteria > Rhodobacterales > Rhodobacteraceae > Loktanella. The sequence goes on along the minus strand of CAWUXN010000282.1, from coordinate 2,060 downwards.
CCGCAGACATTTGAGGTGATCTGTTTCCGCTCTGTGGCCGAGTATGCCTTTGATCTATTGGCTGCATCGGCTGCCGCCGGGCCCGTGGGGCACTTTTCACGTGGAACCTGACCTGCTTTCAGGGGTTGACCCTGCAGCTAATCGCGCTTCCATTCGCGCGAACGCACCGAATTAATAAAAGGGGTCACATCATGGCTTTTGAACTTCCCGATCTTCACTACGCCCACGACGCTCTGGCATCCAAGGGCATGTCAAAGGAAACGATGGAATATCATCACGACCTGCACCACAACGCCTATGTGACCAACGGCAACAAGGCAGTCGCTGGCACCGAATGGGACGGCAAGTCCCTCGAAGAGATCATCAAGGGCACGTATGATCCTAAGGCAGTTGCGCAGAACGGCATCTTCAACAACATCAGCCAGCTTTGGAATCACAACCAGTTCTGGGAAATGATGTCGCCTGAAGATTCCAAGATGCCCGGCGATCTGGAAAAGGCGCTGACTGAAAGCTTCGGTTCCGTCGACAAGTTCAAAGAAGAGTTCAGCGCCGCTGGCGCAGGTCAGTTCGGTTCTGGCTGGGCATGGCTCGTCAAGGATACGGATGGGGGCCTAAAGGTCACCAAGACCGAAAACGGCGTGAACCCCGTTTGCTTTGGTCAGACCGCGCTGCTGGGCTGCGACGTGTGGGAGCATTCTTACTACATCGACTTCCGCAACAAGCGTCCCGCTTACTTAACCAACTTCCTGGACAATCTGGTGAACTGGGAAAACGTCGCTGGCCGGATGTAATCCGCTCCGCGATTGAACTATCAAAGGCCCGTGCCCTGTGCGCGGGCCTTTTGGTTTGGATGATGCCATGACTCTGCCGACATTTGATCTGATCGCCGCTGCTGCCGCTGAAATTGCAACCGAGACGATCCGTACCCCCGTTCTTTCCCTGAGCTCCGATCGCTGGCGCGGCATCTTGCCGGATGCCGCCAGCATCACGGTGAAGCTAGAGCTGTTTCAGCAAGCCGGATCGTTCAAGGCGCGCGGTGTGCTGTTGGGACTGCGCCGGCTGGATGCAGTGCAGCGCCGGGTCGGCGTTGTGGCGGCCTCTGGCGGCAATCACGCGCTGGCGGTCAGCTGGGCGGCGCAGGCGGCGGGCGTGTCGGCCTGTATCGCGATGCCTGCCACCGTCGATCCACTGCGCATCGATGGCTGCCGCGCGATGGGGGCAGAGGTGACGCTTTGCGACGACATGCCCGCTGCCTTTGCCGAAATGGACCGCGTTGTCGCGCAAGAGGGGCGTGCGATTCTGCACCCCTTTGACGGCGCACATATGACGCTGGGCGCGGCTGTCTGTGGCGCGGAATATGCCGCGCAGGCCCCCCAGATCGACACGCTGGTCGTGCCTGTTGGCGGTGGCGGATTGATTGGGGGCCTCGGGCTTGCCTTCAAGCAGGCCAACCCGGATGTTCAGGTGATCGGGGTCGAACCGGCAGGTGCCGACAGCATGACCCGCAGTCTGGCGGCGGGGCATCCTGTGGCGCTGGACAAGATTGCAACCATCGCCGACAGCCTGAGCGCGCCGCGCGCCATGCTTTACAGCTTGAGCGTTGCGCAGCAAGTTGTAGACCGAATGGTGCTTGTCACCGACGCGCAGATGCGCGCTGGCATGGAGCATTACATGGATGTGCTGCGGATTATGGCGGAACCGGCCTGCGCCGCGTCATTGGCCGCGATCTGCGGGCCGCTGCGGGATGAATTGGCCGGGCGGCATGTAGGCATAATTGCCTGCGGATCGAATATCTCTCTGCCCCGGTACACGGCGATCATGAACAGTTGATTTGGAACAATGTGCCGGGGCGGTTTTGTTGGTTACTGGAGAGATATCCTAAGGAGAGCCAAGTATGACACAGATCAAGAATGGCACATGGGTTGTTGTCGCTGACGGCGAAAAGGCCCTGTTTTTGCGCAATATCACTGATGGCAAGGATCCGAACTTAGAGGTCATCCGCAAGGAAGAACAGGACAATCTCAAGGATATCGACCAGTCCGCCAACCGCCCCGGCCGCG
>CAWUXN010000281.1:0-2610 GCA_963926415.1 uncultured Loktanella sp. | reverse complement strand
GGATTCCATCGCAGGATTGAGCTGTTTGACCCAGTCCTGACTCATGGTCATCATCGCTTCAAAGGGATTCTTTGCGTCGGTCATCTGTAGGGCGCATCCATTTCTAGGTTGCGCGCGATCTCGGCTTCCCAGCGATCGCCGTTCGCGAGCAACTTTTCCTTGTCGTAATACAGCTCTTCTCGCGTCTCGGTGCTGAACTCAAAGTTCGGGCCTTCTACGATTGCGTCCACCGGGCAGGCTTCTTGGCAGAAACCGCAATAAATGCATTTGGTCATGTCGATGTCATAGCGCGTAGTGCGGCGCGAACCGTCGTCGGTGCGCGGGGCCGCGTCGATGGTGATCGCCTGCGCTGGGCAAACAGCCTCACACAGTTTGCAGGCAATGCAGCGTTCTTCGCCGTTGGCATAGCGGCGTAGGGCGTGCTCACCCCGGAAACGCGGGGACAGCGGGCCTTTTTCGTGCGGATAGTTCAGCGTCGCCTTAGGGGCAAAGAAGTACTTCATCCCTAGAGCGAAGCCTTTCCAGAAATCCTGCAGCAAAAAGTATTTCGCAGAGCGGGCGTAGTCCATCGTTAAACTCCCCATGTCCAGCGGGCCCAAAAGCCGCCCAGAACTTCAAATTTGGCAAGGAACGAAATCAATACGACCCAGGCAAGCGACAGTGGCAGGAACACCTTCCAGCCGATCCGCATCAGTTGGTCGTAGCGATATCGCGGGGTGATGGCCTTCACCATGGCGAACATAAAGAAGCAGGCCATCATCTTGAAGATCATCCACAGGATGCTGTCAGGCAGGCCCGGGATCGGGGACAACCAGCCACCCAGGAACAAGATCGACACCAGTGCGCACATCAGCACCACGGCCATCAGCTCGCCGATCATGAACAGCAGGAACGGGGTGGACGAGTATTCCACCTGATAACCGGCAACCAGTTCCGATTCCGCCTCTGGCAGGTCGAACGGTGGGCGGTTGGTTTCGGCCAGCGCCGAGATGAAGAACAAGAACAGCATCGGGAAGTGGGCGACCCAGTACCACGAAAGCAAGCCAGCGCCGCGCTGCGCTTCGACGATGTCGCCAAAGTTCATGGAGCCGGTCGAGATGATTATGCCAATGATGATCAGGCCAAGCGAGACTTCGTAAGAAATCATCTGCGCGGCGGACCGTAGAGAGCCTAGGAATGGGTACTTAGAGTTTGACGCCCATCCACCCATGATGACGCCGTAAACTTCCAGCGAAGACACAGCGAAGACAAACAGGATCGCGACGTTGATGTCCGACAACACCCAACCGGTGCTGAACGGAATGACCGACCAGGCGATGACCGGCAGCACAAACGACAGCAGCGGCGCGATGAAAAAGACAGCCTTGTCAGCGCCCGCAGGCACGACGATTTCCTTGACGATGTATTTCAAGAAGTCCGCAAAAGACTGCAGGACGCCCCACGGGCCCACCACGTTCGGGCCGCGACGCATCTGCACAGCAGCCCAGACCTTACGGTCTGCATACATCAGCATCGCCAGCGCCAGCAGCAGCGGGATCAGCAGCAGCAAACACTGCCCCAAGATAAGTAGGACGATGCCCGTGTTCGTTGTGGTGAAGAAGTTGACCATAATTCCCTCTGACCCTTCGTCCTTCAGACCGTCGGTATGCCCGACGTTCCGCAATCTGCAACCGTCACTACCGCATCAATTGTTGCCAATCCGCGCGGCAGGTCTGGCGAGATGGTGTAAACAGCATCCGCGCCCCAAGTGCCACCCTCTTCGGTTACGTTGGTCCGCACTAAACGTGCAAAACTGTAACCCCGGATCAACGCATATTGCGCCGCAGCACATTGCGCATATTTTTCCACCGCATCCGGTGTCGCGGCCCCTTTCAGGGCAACGTTAAAGTTCACCAGATCGCCGTCCAGCAAGCTGGTCCGCACTCCCAGATAGCTCGGCCCGCCCGGTGCATCCTGGGGCACCACGCAGCCTGCAAGCAGCAGTGCGGCAAAGGCTGCGGGCCGCATCAAGCTCACTCTGCCGCGATCTTGTCCGTCACGCGCATTTTGGCGTTTGCGCTCAGCTCTGCCATCAGGCTCGACGCCCGCGCGATTGGGTTGGACAGATAGAAGTCCTTGACCGCATAAGCGAAATCGCCGTTGCCCAATGTGCCTGCATCAACCGCCGCGCCTTCGTTTTGCGCGACCACGTCGATCTGGCCCAGATGCGGGTGCGCCGCAATCAAAGCCCGGCGCAGCGCGGCAAGCGAATCGAACGGCAGTGTCTCACCCAGTTCTGCGGACAATGCGCGCAGGATGGCCCAGTTTTCCTTGGCCTGACCCGGCGGGAAGCTGGCGCGCATCGCTAGCTGCGGGCGGCCTTCGGTGTTCACGAACAGGCCGTTTTCTTCGGTGTAAGCGGCGGAGGGCAAGATCACGGCGGCGCGGTGCGCACCGCGATCGCCGTGGCTGCCCTGATAGATCACGAAAGCACCCGGTGCGATCTCGATCTCGTCGGCACCAAGGTTATAGATCACCTCGGCCCCGTCCAACCCGGCGGTGATGCCGCCATCGGTCACGGCATTGACATCCATTGCACCAACACGGCCAGCGGCGATGTGCAGCACCAAA
>CAWUXN010000280.1:0-4403 GCA_963926415.1 uncultured Loktanella sp. | reverse complement strand
AGGCAGGCAGCCAGCACCGCCGCCAGCATGACCAACACCCCCATCAACGGCGCGCTGACCAGATAGGCGATTAACCCGTAGTGAGAGATCTAGTTGAAGTGCGCCGCCGCAAAGGGCGAGGTTGGCACCCCCGCCACGGCCGAGGACATGATGACCGATGCCACCGTCCTGAACCAGCGCGGCCAAAGCGTGACGCCGCGCAGCGGGCGAAAGACCACAACCAGCGCCGTCGTCGCGGCGAATGACATCTGAAACCCCGGACCAGCACCAGGATCGCAGCCAGCGCCACACCCCGCAGGGTCAGCGCGCGGCGATCCAGCAAGACGGCGGCCATGATAAAGGCCCACTCGGTCCCGACATTGCCGCCCGACAGCATCTGGTATCCCGCCCCTGCTATCAGGGCGCAGACGGCTGCGATCTATTTCACTGGCAGCCAACCCGGTGCGCACGATTACAAAGATGGACCCCGTGAGCAGCCCCATACGCAGCTCCGAAACCGACAGCAGATGCGCCCGATTGGACGCACACAGCGCGGACAGGCTGCCTTGGCCCATGCCGGACCTGTCTCCGGTGATGACGGAGGCGGCAAAGGCTCCGACCTCGTCAGGCAAATGGGCCTGCATGGCGAGGAAAATTACCATGCGGGTAGTGAAAATGCGTAAACGCCAGCCGCCTGTCGGCGGGGCAAGGCGCAGCACTGAGGGGCTGGCCGGGTCCATCCGGTCCAGCCTCACGCGGTCCAGCGTTAGCCTGACCGCGTGAGAGCTTGACCTATCTAATCTACGATCCGCCCCTCGACAGGGCCATAGTAGCGAAAGCCAAACACCGGACCCATCATGCGCGCGGTTTCCAACTTTGCCAATCCGGCCCCGGCCCAGATCAACGCCAGCCCAAGTCACAAGGGCCGCACGGCGGCGGGTAACGTTCGAGCGGCGATGAAAAGCACAAGCGCCAGCGCCGCGATGGCCCACCACGCCGCCGCGCCCGGTTTAAACCGCCACGCAAAATAGGCCCCGATCCCGATGCCCAGGATTGACCGCAGCCAGCCGATTAATCCGCCCCTCTGCGCGAGCAAGGCATCGCGCAGCATAGGTTGCACTTGTCTATGCCCCCCGCATTGCCTATCCCGGCCCCTGGTGCGCCACCCTGCGCGCCCAAGGTATCCCAAAGGTTAATCTTCTATGTCCCCGACGCCCCCAGTGACCCGCTTTGCCCCTTCGCCAACCGGCGCGCTGCATATCGGCGGGGCCCGCACTGCGCTTTTCAACTGGCTTTATGCGCGCGGCCACGGCGGCACGTTCCTGCTGCGGATAGAGGATACAGACATCGCTCGGTCCAATCCCGAAAACACCCAAGTCATTCTGGACGGCCTGCGCTGGCTGGGCCTTGACTGGGACGGAGAGCCGATCAGCCAAGCGACGCGCGCTGAGCGCCATGCCGAAGTCGCAAATCAGATGCTGGCGGCAGGCATGGCGTTCAAATGCTTTAGCACCCCCGAGGAAATTGAAGCTTTCCGCGAAAAAGCGCGTGAAAACAAAGAATCCACTCTCTTCCGCTCGCCTTGGCGCGATGTGCCAGAGGCGGATCACCCAGCCGCCCCTTTTGCTGTGCGCCTGAAGGCACCGCGCAACGGGTCCACCACTCTGACCGATGCGGTGCAAGGCGATGTGACGTGGTCAAATGATCAACTGGACGACATGGTCCTGCTGCGGTCAGAAGGCACGCCCGTCTATATGCTGGCTGTTGTGGTCGACGATCACGACATGGGCGTGACCCATGTGATCCGCGGCGACGACCATTTGTCGAACGCTTTTCGCCAGAACATGATTTATGATGCGATGGGCTGGCCCAAGCCTGTGCTGGCGCATATCCCGCTGATCTTTGGCGCCGATGGCAAGAAACTGTCCAAGCGGCACGGCGCTACAGCCGCCTCGGACTATCAGAAAATGGGATTCCCCGCTGCAGGCATGCGCAACTATCTTGCGCGTCTGGGTTGGAGCCACGGCGACGACGAGTTCTTTAGCGACGCGCAGGCAAAAGAATGGTTCAATCTAGACGGCATTGGCAAGTCCCCGGCCCGGTTCGACCTGAAAAAATTGGAGCATATCTGCGGTCAGCATATGGCCGTGATGGACGATGCTGCACTGCTGCAAGAATTGGAGTCTTATCTGGACGCAACCGGTGCCCTGCCGCTGACCATGCGTCAGAAAACGGACCTGCTCAAGGCCATGCCGCACCTGAAAGAGCGCGCCAAAACGTTCCCGGAAGTGATTGAAAAAGCGCACTTTGTTCTTGCCGACACCCCGATCGTCCAAGACGAGAATGCCGCCACACTTCTGGATGCCACAGCGCAGCAATATTTCACTGAATTGACGCCGCACCTGCAAAATGTTACTTGGGACCGCAAAACGCTAGAGGAGGCCCTTGCCATCTTTGCGACCGCCCGGGACACCAAACTGGGAAAGCTTGCAGGGCCGCTCCGCGCAGCCCTTGCCGGTAGGTCGGTCTCTCCTAGTGTATTCGACATGATGATGGTCCTTGGACGGGATGAAACCTTGTCCCGCCTGCGGGCCGCCTCTGCCTGATCGTTACGTTTGAGTTACGCTTTTGCGTCACACACGGGCAGAATACTGATGATACGCGGCGTGCCAGAACGGACGTCGCAGACATAAGGGACTGACATGGCCGACACTTCCAAGACCGCGACGCTGACCATTGACGGGCAGACATATGTTTTGCCGATACTGACGCCGACGGCCGGTCCCGACGTCATCGACATTCGAAAACTCTACTCCCAAGCGGGCGTCTTTACCTACGATCCAGGCTTTACGTCCACCGCGTCCACCGAAAGCACGATCACCTTCATTGACGGCGACAAGGGTGAACTCCAGCACCGCGGTTATCCCATCGACCAGCTGGCCGAGCATTCGCACTACTTGGAAGTCTGCTATCTGCTGCTGAACGGCGAGCTGCCGAACGCAGAGCAGCTGGAAGAGTTCGAATATCTGGTAACGCATCACACGATGCTGCACGAACAGATTATGATGTTCTTCCGGGGCTTCCGCCGCGACGCGCACCCGATGGCCATCATGGTTGGTGTGGTCGGTGCAATGTCTGCTTTCTATCACGACAGCACCGATATCAACGACCCCAAGCAGCGTGAAGTTGCCGCGTTCCGCCTTATCGCCAAGATGCCTACGATCGCCGCCAGTGCGTACAAATATCATGTGGGCCAGCCCTTCGTGTATCCACGCAACGATCTGGACTACGCGTCCAACTTCCTGCACATGTGTTTCAGCGTGCCTGCAGAGCAGTATGTCGTCGATCCGATCCTGGCCCGTGCCATGGACCGTATCTTTACCCTGCATGCCGACCACGAACAGAACGCATCGACCTCCACCGTGCGTCTGGCTTCGTCGTCCGGCGCGAACCCCTTTGCCTGCGTCGCGGCTGGCATCGCCTGCCTGTGGGGCCCTGCCCACGGCGGCGCGAACCAGGCCTGCCTCGAAATGCTGCGTGAAATCGGCACAGTTGACCGGATCCCCGAATTCATTGCCCGTGCCAAGGACAAGGACGATCCCTTCCGTCTGATGGGCTTTGGTCACCGCGTTTACAAAAACTTCGACCCGCGCGCGACCGTAATGAAGGAATCCGCGGACGAAGTGCTGGACCTGCTCGGAATCGAGAACAACGAGACGTTGAAGGTCGCCAAGGCGCTTGAAAAAGCTGCGTTGGATGATCCCTACTTCTCGGAGAAGAAGCTGTTCCCAAACGTCGATTTCTATTCTGGGATCATTCTGGAAGCGATGGGTTTCCCGACCTCGATGTTCACACCGATCTTTGCCGTGTCGCGCACAATTGGCTGGGTATCCCAGTGGCAGGAACAGTTGTCCGATCCGCAGCTTAAGATTGGCCGCCCTCGTCAGCTTTATATGGGCGAGACAGAGCGCGATTACGTCGATATCGAAAAGCGCTAAGCCTCGATCACCGGATCAAGATGAATGCCACGACCGAAAGGTCGTGGCTTTTTCGTATCCAGTCCCTGCCCTATTTTCATCGGGTCAGCCCGGCACGCTGGCGATTATCAAAGCGGCAGAGCGACAGGATGCCCAGATCCCGCCGGCCATCAGGCCATGCTAAAACTGTCACACAACCTTTGACCGTTCAGCCAGTGACGCTGCTATCGACAAGGGGAGCTCACGACCATCCCCAAGCGTCAAGAACTGGAGGAAGCGTGTCCCGGTTCCTGATCCCGCTTTTGATCGACGATCTTTCCCAATTTGTGGCCCAGTTGCGTGACCAGTGGCCCGCATCGCCTTTGCCGCATACGCAGCAGGCTCTTGGCCTGATTGCGCAGGCCATAAGCTATCTTACAGAAGGCCAGCCAGCCAGCCGCCGCCTCT
>CAWUXN010000279.1:0-3566 GCA_963926415.1 uncultured Loktanella sp. | reverse complement strand
AAGCCCCCGGCGGATCGGTTTGCGCAGCAAATCGTTCTCAACACCCCACACATCCCCCCATCACATACAAAAAGGCGCCCCGGACATCATCCAGCGCGCCTTTTATTTTCATTTCGCTTAAAGAGCTTAGCCCTTCAGCTTAGCAACCTCAGCTGCAAAGTCTTCTTTTTCGACTTCGATGCCTTCGCCGACTTCCAGACGCACAAAGCCGGTGATCTTGATACCAGCTTCTTCAGCGGCTTTCTCGACCGTCAAATCGGGGTTCACGACGAACGCCTGCCCCATCAGGGTGGATTCGGCCAAGAACTTGGCCATACGGCCAACGATCATCTTTTCGATCACGGCTTCCGGCTTGCCGGACTCGCGGGCGATGTCCATTTGCACGGACTTTTCTTTCTCGACCATGGCCGGGTCCAGATCTGCTTCGCTCAAGGCGGCGGGGTTGGCCGCTGCGATGTGCATAGCAACCTGACGCGCGAACGCTTCGTTGTCGCCGTCAAAGCCAACCAACACGCCGATGCTGCCCATGCCGGGTGCAACAGAATTGTGGACGTAGGACACGACATTGGACGCATTGATCGTGGCCATGCGGCGCACGGACATGTTCTCGCCAATGATGGCGATCGCGTCGGTCACAGTCTGTTCGATGGTCTTGCCATCGACGGACGCGGCCTTCAGCTCTTCGACCGTGTTCACGCCGACGGCTGCGGTTGCGATCTTGCCGACCATCGCCTGGAAGTCAGAGTTCTTACCGACAAAGTCGGTTTCTGAGTTCACTTCGACAGCGATGCCCTTGCCGCCTTCGGTTGCCACGGCAACAAGGCCTTCAGCAGCGGTGCGGCCAGACTTCTTGGCGGCTTTGGCCAGACCCTTGGTGCGCAGCCAATCGACTGCTGCTTCCATGTCGCCGTCGGTTTCGATCAGGGCCTTTTTGGCGTCCATCATGCCTGCGCCGGTGGATTCGCGTAGTTCTTTAACCATTTGAGCGGTGATTGCCATGTTCACTCTCCTAAACAGGGGTAATTCATTTGAAATGGGCAGAGGCCTGCGGCCCCTGCCCTATGTTGTCGTCGCGGCGTGTGGCGCTTAAGCGTCAGCGGCGGCAGTTTCCTGGCCAGCAGCGCCAGCAGCTTCTTCTTCAGCCATCAGCACTTCCATGGCACCCATGTCGACGCCTGCTGCACCCAGCTGGGCACTCATTCCGTCAAGGGCAGCGCGGGCAGCCAGATCGCAATACAGCTGGATCGCGCGAGCTGCGTCGTCGTTGCCGGGGATGACATAGTCAACGCCCTTGGGCGAGCAGTTTGTATCGACGACGGCGACAACGGGGATGCCCAGCTTCTGTGCTTCCAGAATGGCCAGGTCTTCCTTGTTTACGTCGATGACGAAGATCAGGTCGGGAACGCCGCCCATTTCGCGTATACCGCCGAGTGAGGCAGTCAGTTTGCCCTGCTCACGCTCCATGCCAAGACGTTCTTTCTTGGTCAGGCCAGCAAAGCCGTTCTCGGAGGCTTCGTCGATCTGCTTCAGACGGTTGATCGACTGGGACACGGTCTGCCAGTTGGTCAGCGTACCGCCGAGCCAGCGGTGGTTCATGTAGAATTGAGCCGACTTTTCAGCAGCGTCCTTGATCGGTGCCTGCGCCTGGCGCTTGGTACCGACGAACAGAATGCGGCCGCCCTTGGCGACAGTGTCACGGATCAGTTGCAGTGCCTGCTCCAGCATTGGAACGGTCTGCGTCAAGTCCATGATGTGGATGCCGTTACGCGAACCGTAGATGTATTCACCCATCTTGGGGTTCCAGCGTGCGGTCTGGTGGCCGAAGTGAACGCCAGCTTCAAGCAGCTGACGCATGGAGAACTCGGGAAGAGCCATGGTCTTATCCTTTTCCGGTTTAGCCTCAGCGGGGGTATCAGACCGAATGGTCCAACCGGTGGATGGTGCGGGATTTCTCCCCGACTCACCCGCCCCCGCCTGCGGGATACGTGATCGTCCTATAAAAGCTGACGCGCAGGGTTGCAAGTCAGTCTTACAGGAACACGCGCTCGAACACCCAATAGACTGCGACCAGCGCAATAAGCACGGATGCGGGCATCGCAACCATGTTGCTATAGGTGTCGTATTGGCCAACATTCACGGCTGCCCCCGACAGGCCCAGCATGACGGCGATGATCGCCAGCAGCGGGAACAGATCGCCCAGCAGGTCCGGTGCCCAGATTGACAGTGGCACGGCAATCGCCAGTACCGCCGCCGCCGCCACAAGGTACAGCGCCGCCGCCAAGCCGCTGCGGTTGCCTTTTTCGCTGTATTCGCGGGCCATGTAGACGCAAAGGTATGCGACCGCGATCACGCATATCTGGCCGATTTCCACGCCGATGTTAAAGCCGATCAGCGCTGGGACAAAGTTCGCCTCTGGCAGGCCGAACTGCGCAAGGACGGAGGCAAAGCCAAGGCCGTGCAGCAGGCCAAAGACAAAGATGATGAAGTGGCGCCACGGCGATAGGCGGCGCATAAAGATATTCTCGACCGCGACATAGGCGATGGACAGGGCGATCAGCGGCTCCACGATGCTCGCTGGCACAGTGACATAGCCAAGGGCGGCCAACGCCAGCGTGATCGTATGGGCCAGCGTAAAGGTGGACACTTGCCACAGTAGCGGACGCAGATGCGAGGACAGGAGAAACAGGCCAAGCACGAACAGGATATGATCGACGCCCAACGGGACGATGTGATCAAAGCCCGTCGGCACATAGCTAAAGAACGTCCCCGCAGCGCCAAGGGCATTGCCGCCGGTCAGCGCAATGGGGGTCGACATCTCTCCGGCCTCTAGAAAGCCATCATAGGGATTTTCGACTTCCATCTGGCGGACGACAAGGCTGCCATAGGGGCGAATCCAGCCGATTTGCACGGTCTCTGCCCCCTCTGGCAGCGGTGCGGTAAACTGGATGTCGGACAGGCGCGCAATACTCTCGTCGCCAACTTCTGCCGCCTGCACTTTAGTCAGGGTGACGGGCATGCTCTGGTCGCCGACCTGAATAGTGATATTCTTGGCCATATCGGGCCAGAAATCGCGCAATTGCGCATCCAGTTGATCGGCAGGCAAGGCGCGCAGCTCGTCATAGCTGGCGGCCTGCGCAGATTCAGCGGTGTCGGCCACATCGGCCTGATTGATCCCGGCCAGAAAGCTTTCGATATTCAGACGCATATCAAACACCAGCGTCGATCCGTCCTGCGTCATGTCGGTGATCGACGGCAGCACCTCGTGTGCGCGGGCCGGTGACACCAGCGTGAGCAGCACAAGGGCAAAGCTTGACAATACCTGAAGAAGCCACACCCTGCCTTTAACCCAAAAGGAACTTATCATGCGTCGTCTTACCTTATTACTGGCCATTCTGGCTTCGCCTGTCAGCGCACATGAATACTGGATCCAGCCGCTGGACTATACTGTTGCGCCGGACGCTACTTTGATGGCCCAAATTGTCAATGGATCGGATTATACAGGGCAGAATTTGCCCTATCTGCCGCAACGTTTTGTGCGTTTTGATGATGTGGTCGGCGGACAGGTC
>CAWUXN010000278.1:0-4878 GCA_963926415.1 uncultured Loktanella sp. | reverse complement strand
ACCCAAGGTCCGTTCGGCGGCGATAAAGTCGCGGGCAGCCAGCGCAGAGGTTTCAGTATAGATTACCCGCGCCGTCTGCACCCAGTTCACCATGGCGATGACAAAGGCCACAATCCAAAGACTAGGCTGAAAAATCGCCGCAAGGCAGATCGCCAGCAGCAGCGCCGGGAAGGCCATCATCAGATCGGTAAAGCGCATCAGCACTGCGCCAATCCAGCCTTGAAAGAACCCTGCCGTCAGCCCGATGATCGTACCGATCACCAGCGCAATACCGTTGGCTACAACACCGATGATCAAGGAGGTACGCGCGCCATAGAGCAGCCGGCTGAGCAAATCGCGGCCCAGCAGATCGGTGCCCAGCACATAGGCCCCGCCCGGCGGCAACGGTTCGCCGAACATCGTCAGACCGTCGAATTTCTGTTCGAAAGGATCATAAGGTGCGATCCACGGGGCCAGAATGGCGGCCCCGACAATCAGGATCACCAGAGCCAAGCCGAACATCCCCATCTTGCGGCGGCGCAGGCGGGTCCAAGCGGACTCCGGTCCGGGCCGCTGGTTAGTTGCGGTGGCGTCGGTCATCGAGCACCGCCTTTCGTGACGGGCCGGATTGGCTTGGCAAGGATGCGGGCGGCGGCTTCCTCTAGCCCGATGCGGGCGTCCATCGCTGCGGCGCGCAGGGCGGCATAGGCGGCCTCTTCTGACCCCGTGGCGTTCATAAGATGGATCACAGCGCGCACGACGGTTTGACGCTCGCCCAGCCGGCGGCGCAGATCGTCCGCTTCTGCCGCCAAAGTACGCCGCGCCTCGAACCCGTGGCGGGCGATCAGCAGGGCGCTATAAACGCCGCTGTCGCCGACGGGTTTAAGGACTTGCGCATTGGCCCCCGTGGCCAGTGCCCATTCAACGCGGCCCGGTGCCTCTGATCCGATCAGGGCTATCATCGGCATCGGGGCCGCGCCCTTGGCCCATGGAAACTGATCGTCAAACCCCATGTCTGCATCGAAGAACACGAAATCGGCAGCCAGCGCCTCTGCTGGCAGATCAGGCCAGCAGGTGGTGACGCGCAGACCAACGGCCTGCAGCTGCCGCGTCAGGGCTGTGACAATAGCATGGGGGCGGTGCAGGATGATCGCCCGCGCGCCGCCCAGATCCGCGATACGCACAGATCCGGTCATGAAATCACCCGCAGACGTGTCGGCGCAGGCACTGGGGCCGGGCCTGTGAGATAGGGATCGCCGGCGCGTAGGCCGCCGTCATGCAAGACCTGAAACGCGCCATCGCGCACTTGTGCGATCAGCACGGGCTGCGTTGTGTGATGAGTCTTTTGGTCAATGCCGCTGCGTTGGCCTGCCGGGGTGTCCAGCAGGGCCGACAGCGGCAGGCCAGCCGCGTCCGAGGACTGCTCCAACAGATTCGCCAGCGCGTAAACCGCACGGTTCGCCGCCGCCTCGTGACTGCTGCCAAAGCCGGTGGTTTCGCGAAAATAAGGACCGGCAGCGATCAACCCTTCGGCGGCGGCACCCACGTCGGCCAACTCGCATTCCGTCAGGTTGCATGACAGCACGTGGCAACGGTCCGGGGCAAAGCGCGGGTCACGTGCCCCAAGGTCAGCGTAGGCCTTTAGGAAGGCATAAGACGACGGCCCGATCAGGGAATTGAGGATGAAATCCGGCGCGGTGGCGCGGATTTCCTCGATCATGCGGGCCACATCGACAGAGCCGAGCGGCAGATAACGCTCTCCCAAAACCTCGCCCCCCGCGGCATGGATGGTGTCCCGGGCGAGCCGGTTCATTTCCCAACCCCAGATATAGTTTGATCCGGTCAAAAACCCGCGCTTGCCGTAGGTTGGCAGGGCCCAGTCCAGCAGCGGCAGCAAGTGTTGATTGGGGCAAGCATGCAGATAGACGACGTGGTCGGACGCCTCGAACCCTTCGTAAGGGACCGTATACCACAGCGTCCCGCCATGCTTTTCTAGCGTCGGAATGACTTCCTTGCGGCTCCATGATGTGACGCAGCCGATGATATGCCGGGCCGAAGTGTGGCGCAGGATATCGTCGCACAGCGGCGCATACAGGTCGATATTGCCGCCCGGATCGCGGTCCAGCGGATCAAAGGCGATCTGCCGGGCGGGGTCCGCATTGATCGCAGCGATGGCGTTCAACGCTCCGGTCCGGCAGGCGTCACCGATGCGCGCGTAACTGCCGGTCACAGAATAAAGCAGGCCTAGCGGAATGGTGCGTTTCAAAGGTGCCTCTAACGAAAAAAGCCCCGCCCCAAGACATCAGAAATCCTGATGGACGGGTCGAGGCGCGTTTGCCGATCGGCGTTCAGCCGGGTGTTGATAAAGTTTGTCCCCTGCCGGCGATGCGGTCAAGTGGCTTTGCAGGGTGATCAGAAACGCGCCGGTATAAATGCATGCTAAGCGTGCTTTATGACCCATCAACTAGGCCATTTGAGTTGAATTACGGATACGCTACGAAGGACTAATGCGCAAATTTGCTTAGGTTTTGGATTATCTGCATCAAATATGGGCAGGTTCTGAATCTTTCGGAAAAATACTCGCTCGCGACCCGCTAAGGCCCCTGATTGCGTCAAAGCGCCACAATACTGCCTGAATCGGTTTCAGTGGGGGTGCATGGCGCAGAGCCACAAACGATAAGACTGTTGTTTAAACAACAAGCATTTCGGGCCTGCCCCCCGCAGGGCACAGGCCCGCCGCGTCAGTCCTTGAACAGGGTGCTGATCGCATGGGTTTCCGACAGGCGCGCACCTTTGTACATGGCCACATCATAGCTTGGCCGCGCTTTGAGCCCCGCGAACTAGTCGACGACCAGCGAGACATCGTCCGCCCAGATATCGCTCATCTCCAGATCATCGATCCGGTCGTTCATCGGCGAGGCCACTACATCGCCAAGGCTGAAGTCCTGCTCCGCCAGCCACGGCCCGTTTTCCAGCGCGCGTTGCATCCGCCCGCAGGTCAGCTTCATATGGTCAATGCTTTTCTGCACGGCACCCGACCCAAAACCATCCTTCGACATCTTGAGGTGGAAATGCTTTCGCAGCGGGTGCGGACCGGCTTATTAATCGGCAAACGCTTCGTTGGTCAGCCCGTCGAAGCGCGTCAGGAACGCCTTGTTGAATGACGGCACGCGCACGGCATAGGTCGGCACCGTTTCCAGAAACCGCAACCAAGCCAGCACGCTGGCGCGGTTGACGGGATCTTTGGGCACCAGCGGGTGATCCGCGAAGACTTCGTCGATGTATTCCACGATGACGCTGCTGTCAGTGATCGACACGTAGTAGTGCACGAGCGTTGGCACGACGCCGTTGGGATTGATCGCAAGGTATTCGGCCGTCAGATGCGCCTTGTTCGCAAGGTCGACAATGAGGCTTTCATATCCCCACCCTTTTTCCACCTGCGCAAGGCGCACCTTTTGGCTGCAGGTCGAATGATGCGCATGATACAATTTCAGAATGGGGTGCCTCCTACCAACGGTCGATATCGCCGTCCGCGTCCATCATCATGACGATCTTGCCCTTCACGACGAGGGCGTAGTCGATGCCGTCGGTGCGGTGCATGAAGGGGTGGCGCTGATTGTCCTTGATCCGGTCGGGCGCGCCGATTTTGGCAAAAGCCGCGCGCCCATCAAGGTTCTTGATGACCTCTGGGTCCTCTGGCTCGAATTCCACGAACCGGAAAATGGCACGGCCTTTTGGCGGCTTCAGGACAAGCGGGCCGTCTAGCGTTTCATCGGGGCCGTCAAAGCGTAGGCGACACGGAAACTCCGCGCCCGATTGGCAACGGATAGTTAGATTTTGCCATCGACAACGCCAATACGTCATTCTTTGCGCATGAAGGCCACGACCCTTACGGCGATCCTATCGCCATCGCGTCCATCAACATCCTGCGCAATTCTGCTCTGCATATCGTCACCCTTGCAGTGTCGGACATGACGTCAGTCGCTGACTTGAAGGGCAAATGCGTCGCGGTTGGTCCTGCAGGCGGTGACACACTGAACCTGCTGAGCGATGTGATGGAGCTGATCGGCGTCAGCGTTGGCGACATCACGCCCAGCTTTGTGTCCCATTCCGATGGCTTCAGCCAGCTATCCGGCGGCGCAGTCGATGCAACTGTCGCATTGTCCGGCTATCCCGCTGGCGCTGTCATTCAGACCAGCACAACCGCCGGGATCGCCTTTGTCGACATCAGGGCCGAATGCTTGGCCGAGATCGTCAAGGAGCACCGTTATTATTTTATAGTAGAGGTTTCCTCAGAGGCCTATGGCCCCGCCGGCCATCGGTGCGGCGGGGCACACCAAACTTTTTCAATAGGACCGTTCGACATATAAAACGCTTTGCCGGCCCTCAAACTCACGACCCGCTGCATGGCGATTGGATTGGGTCTTTGGCACCTTTATGTCGTTTCCGGTTTCGCGTCCTATTCGACGCTGGAAGTCCGGATCACCCACCTGACCGTGATGCTGGTGCTGATCTTTGCCGTGCTGGTGCAGCGCCCACCGGAAAACGCACGTGAAAAAGGCACGCAGGCCAGTCCCCCCTGCGTCTGGTGTTTGACCTTTGCCTTGCCGCCCGCGCCGCCAGCAGCGGCGATTACCTTTTCTCGCGCTGGCTCGATATTACGATATCGGGCGGGATTACCACATCAACTGATACCTCCGTGGGGATGCGGGTCATCGCACTTGTGATGATCACCGTCGTGCGCCGCATCGGCTGGTTTCTGGCGGGGATCATCATCGTCTTTCTGGCCTATCCGTTGATCTCTCCTTGGTTGCCCGGCGTGTTCACATCCCGCGGCTATTCGGTCACACGCATCGCAGAGTTCATAACGACATCGCCCGAAGGCATCTATGCAATCCC
>CAWUXN010000277.1:0-3100 GCA_963926415.1 uncultured Loktanella sp. | reverse complement strand
TTTCGGGCGGCACTGCCAAGTAGTTCAGCGTGCATGATCAGGCTATTTCAAGATCATGAAAATCCCAACCAGTATGCTGCGCCTGAAGGGATTCCGGTTCCCTAGCGAAATCATCGCATACGCTGTTTGGGCTTACCATCGCTTCGCAATGAGCACGGCTGACGTCGAAGACCTGCTGGCCGAGCGCGGTGTGATTGTCAGCCGGGAAGCGATCCGGTTGTGGGTCCATCGCTTTGGTCCGCATTTCGCAAATTGCGTCCGGCGCGATCGTCCTCGCCCCAACGACAAATGGCATCTGGATGAGGTCGTTATCTCGATTCGAGGGAAGAAACATTGGCTGTGGCGTGCCATCGACGTGGGAGGGGACGTCCTCGACATTCTCGTGCAAACGCGACGAAACGCTCAAGCAGCCAAGCGGTGTCTCCAAAGGCTGATCAATCAGTTCGGCGAGCCGAGGGTCGTGATCACCGACAAGCTGCGCAGCTATGTCAAGCCGATCTAAACATTGGCGCCGGACGCTGACCACCGCGCCCACAAGGGATTGAACGACGCCATCGAAGGATCACATAGGCCGACCCGGAAGCGAGAGAAGATATTCGGCCGGTTCAAGTCACATCGGCAGGCTCAGAGATTTCTGTTCGCTCACGATCAGATCAACCTGATTTTCCGTCCCCGCCGATTTCAACTCACCGCAAACTCATACCGCCACGCCCGAGCTGACGCGTTCAGCCTCTGGGCCGAATACACCATCGAAATGGTGGCGTAATTTACAGACCAGCAACACCCTGCCACACGCGGCCAACAACTTGGCAATGCCGTCAGACGGCTTAATATGAAGGGGCACCGCTGAGTATCAGAAGTGCCCCTTTTTCGTATCGGATTGTTGCAGCCCTAGGGCATCTGCGTCGCGGCAAAGCTTGCGATCCGGCGCAGTGCATCCGCCAGCACATCATCGGCGACGGTCATTGCGACGCGGATATGCCCCGCGCCGCCCTCGCCAAAGCTTTCGCCCGGCATGACGCCGATCAACTCTGCGTCCAGCAAGGCGTTGGCGAAGCCGTCGCCCGTCATGCCTGTCGTGCGCACGTCAAGCATCGCATACATCGCGCCCCGGATCGGGGCTGCGCGCACGGCGTTCTGCCCTGCCAGCGCGTCCATGACGATCTGTCGGCGACGGCGGAAGGGGGCGGCGACGGCGTCCTCTGCCGCCATGCCTTGGCCAAGGGCGAACAGCGCCGCATCCTGCACAAAACCCGCGACACCGTAGGTGTTATGCGTCGCCAGATTGTGGATCGCGTCGATCACATCCGCAGGGCCGCAAACCCAGCCAACGCGGCTACCGGTCATGGCGTGGCTTTTTGACATGGAATTCACGATCAGCGTCCGTTTGGCCATGCCGGGCAGGGCGCGGGGGCTGATATGCGTGCCCTCCCAAACCTGCGTGTCATAAACCTCGTCCGAGATCAGCCACAGGTCGTTGCCCTGGCATACATCGGCGATGTCGTGCATCGTCTGTTCGGAATAGACTGCGCCGGTCGGGTTGTTGGGCGAGTTGATCAGCAGGGATTTCGCCCCTTTGGCTGCCGCCTCTAGGTCAGCGCGCAGGGGCTGAAAGTCGTTATCCGCATGGGCCATGACCGCGCGGGGCAAAGCGCCGACGGCACGGATCGTGCCGGGGTAGGTGGCGTAATAGGGGTCGATAAACAGCGCGGTGTCGCCCGGGTCGCAGACAGCGTGATGGCTGGCGAACAGCGCCGCCTGACCACCGGGCACAATGATGACGTTTTCCGGCCCGGTTGGCACGCCGGTCTGGCGCTCGATCCGCTCGGCCACCGCGCGGCGCAGGCTTTCAAAGCCGACGACTGGGGAATAACCGGTATTGCCGCCCTTGGCAGAGGCGTCCATCGAAGTAAGGATGGACAGGTCGGTGCGGGTGTCGTGTTCCCCCATCGACAGCACGGTGACAGGTTTGCCAGCCGCTCGCAGGGCAAGCGCGCGGTAATGCACGCCCCACCCGTCAGAGCCGCCGCCAGTGATATTGGTGATGCGAGATGATAGTTTCATGGCCGCACCCAATCTGGGCACCAAGCCGAAGTCAAGCTGGCCGGGCTGACACCACTCGACAGGCGCGGTGGTCGGTGCTAAATGATTCTAATGTACAAGCGCTGCATCCTCATTTGCTGCATTATTTCCTGCTGATCCAGTCCGCGGGCCGCGTTTTCACGTTTCTTTCCTGAACTGATGATCTAGGCCCGTAGGCGTAACGCCCGTGCGAGGCCCCCCGATGTCCACCCATACGACCGACCAGCCAATCATCCGCCTGCAGAACACTAAAACCCGCCGTCGCGAGGAGTTCTTGCCGCTCGATCCGAACCGCATCGGGATTTATTTGTGTGGCCCGACCGTTTACGACCGCGCCCACCTTGGCAATGCGCGGCCTGTGCTGATGTTCGATGTGCTGTACCGGTTACTGCGGCAGGCTTATGGCGCGGACCACGTTGTCTATGTGCGCAATTTCACTGACGTCGATGATAAAATTAACGCCCGCGCCGCCGAGGCTGGGCGCGAGATCGGTGACATCACCGCCGAGACGATCCGATGGTATCACGAAGACATGGACGCCCTTGGCGCGCTGCGCCCGGATCACGAGCCGCGCGCGACAGATTTCATCGGCGCAATGGTCGATATGATCCGCGAGCTGATCGAGCGCGGCCACGCCTATGAGGCGGAAGGTCATGTGCTGTTCGCTGTGGACAGCTATCCTGAATACGGCGCGCTGTCGGGCCGTTCGCTGGACGATATGATCGCCGGTGCCCGGGTCGAAGTCGCGCCATACAAGCGCGATCCGATGGATTTCGTACTGTGGAAGCCGTCTGGCGCAGGTCAACCTGGATGGGACAGCCCTTGGGGCGTCGGCCGCCCCGGCTGGCATATCGAATGCTCTGCCATGTCCCGCGCGCTGCTGGGCCCCGAGTTTGACATTCATGGCGGCGGCAACGATCTGCTGTTCCCGCACCACGAGAACGAGATAGCGCAGTCCTGCTGCGCCGATCCCGAGGCGGGCTTTGCGCAATACTGGCTGCATAATGAGATGCTGCAG
>CAWUXN010000276.1:0-10542 GCA_963926415.1 uncultured Loktanella sp. | reverse complement strand
AGCAACGCCGCGATCCGTTCGCCCATGTGATCCTCCCCGATCAATATGCGCGCTATCAGAACAAGGTCCGTCGGAAAATCAATCATTCTGCAGAGTCACAGACAAAAGCTCCGGCAGATTGCTCTGCGGGAGCTTCGTTACTTAGTGAAACACTGGATCATCCGGTTTTGGCCTAATGCTGCCGGACACCCGATCACCAACGATCAACCCATCAACCCCCGCGCTGACCGGAATCGTATCCCCATCTTGGACATCACCGGCCAGGATCATTTCGGCCAGTTGGTCCTGCAGCGCACGCTGGATCACCCGCTTGAGCGGCCGCGCCCCGAACACGGGGTCGTAACCTTCTGCGGCCAACCAATCCAAAGCGCCCTGATCCAGATCGAGGTGGATATTACGCCCCGCAAGCCGCTGTTCCAGCCGCTTCATCTGGATCGTGACGATCCCGGCCATGTCCGACCGCGCCAGACGATCAAAGATGATTGTCTCGTCCAGACGGTTCAGAAACTCGGGGCGGAAGTGCGCCCGCACCGCGTCCATCACATCACGCTTGGCCTGCGCGGGGTCTGCCCCATCTGGCATCAGGCTCAGCGCCTGCGCCCCAAGGTTCGACGTCAGGATGATCAGCGTCTGCTTGAAATCAACAGTCCGCCCCTGCCCGTCTGTAAGCACCCCGTCGTCCAGAACCTGCAACAGCACATTGAACACATCCGGGTGCGCCTTTTCGACCTCGTCGAAAAGAACCACCTGATAGGGGCGCCGCCGCACGGCTTCGGTCAGAACGCCGCCCTCATCATACCCAACATAGCCCGGAGGCGCGCCGATCAGACGGCTCACAGCGTGTTTCTCCATGAATTCGCTCATGTCGATCCGCACCATAGCGTTATCATCGTCGAACAGATAGCTCGCCAGCGCCTTCGTCAGCTCTGTCTTACCCACGCCGGTTGGCCCAAGGAAGAGGAAGCTGCCAAGCGGCCGCCCCTCGTCGTTCAGACCGGCCCGCGCACGCCGCACCGCATTGGCAACGGCCCGCACGGCCTGCTTCTGACCGATAACCCGCTTACCGAGTTCATCTTCCATCCGCAGCAGCTTGTCGCGCTCGCCTTCCAGCATCTTGGACATCGGTATACCCGTCCAACGCTCGACGACCTCGGCGATCTGCTCCGGCCGGACAGCTTCTTCGACCATCAGGTCTTCGTTGCCCCCAGTTTCGCTCAACTGACGTTCCATATCTGGGATCACGCCATAGGACAGCTCCCCCGCCTTCGCCAGATTGCCCTCGCGCTTCGCGATCTCCAGCTCGGCCCGCGCGCGGTCCAGCTTTTCCTTCAGGTTGCGACCGCTTTCCAGCTTGTCACGCTCTGCCTGCCACTTCGCCGTCATCTCTGACGCGCGTTCCTGCAGGTTGGCCAGCTCTTCCTCAAGCTTCGCCAAACGATCCTTGGATGCTTTGTCGTCTTCTTTACGCAGCGCTTCCTGCTCGATCTGCTTTTGCATGATGTCACGGTCCAGCGCATCCAGAGCCTCTGGCTTGCTGTCCACTTCCATCCGCAAACGGCTGGCAGCCTCGTCCATCAGGTCGATGGCCTTGTCCGGTAAAAAGCGGTCCGTGATATAGCGGTGCGACAGGGTCGCCGCCGCAACCAAGGCGCTGTCTGAAATCCGCACACCGTGGTGAAGCTCATACTTCTCTTTAATACCGCGCAGGATACTGATCGTGTCCTCGACGGTCGGCTCTTCGACCATGATCGGCTGGAAACGACGGGCCAGCGCCGCATCCTTTTCAACATACTTGCGATATTCATCCAGCGTCGTCGCGCCCACGCAATGCAATTCACCCCGCGCCAACGCCGGCTTGATCAGGTTAGCTGCGTCCATCGCGCCGTCTGCCTTGCCTGCGCCAACCAGCGTGTGCATCTCGTCGATGAACAAGATGACCTCTCCCGCCGCCGACTCAATTTCCTTCAGGATCGACTTCAGCCGCTCCTCGAACTCGCCGCGGTATTTGGCACCCGCAATCAGCGCACCCATATCCAGCGCCATCAGTCTCTTGTTGCGCAGGGATTCAGGCACATCGCCATTTACGATGCGCAGGGCCAGACCCTCGGCAATCGCGGTTTTACCGACGCCGGGTTCACCGATCAGGACCGGGTTGTTCTTGGTCCGGCGGCTCAACACCGGCATCGCGCGGCGAATTTCCACGTCGCGGCCGATGATCGGGTCGATCTTGCCCTCGCGGGCGGCCTCGGTCAGGTCGCGGGCGTATTTGTTCAGCGCGTCATAGCCTTCTTCGGCGCTCGCACTGTCCGCGGTCCGCCCTTTGCGCACATCATTGATCGCAGCGTTCAGCGCCATCGGCGTGACCTTGCCTGCGTCCAGCGCATCCTTGGCCTTGGATTTCACAATTGCCAGCGCGGTCAAAACCCGCTCCACCGGCACAAAGCTGTCACCAGCTTTCGTCGCCAGCGTTTCAGCCTCGTCCAGCACCTTGGCGGTCACATTATCCATATAGGTCTGACCGGCGTCGCCCGTCACCTTAGCGATTCGCGCTACCGAGGCATCGACATGCTCGCGCACTGCCTTTGCGTCGCCTCCGCCATGGCTAATCAAGTTCGCCGCCAAGCCTTCGCTGTCGTCCATCAAGGCTTTCAGCAGGTGTTCGGGCAGCAAGCGCTGGTGATTTTCGCGCATTGCAATGGTTTGCGCGGCCTGAATGAATCCGCGCGAGCGTTCTGTAAATTTCTCTAAGTTCATGGTGTCTCTCCTGTAAAGCACCCGGTTGTTTGCGGCACCCGCTATGCGGCACACCCCTTGATCGGGCCTCAATAAAAAGATGGTACGTCGCGCCGCTTGGTGCAAGTATCCTGTATCTAAATTCAGCCCCCCCCGACGCAAATGGCGCGCCCTTTGCGGGACGCGCCATCCTTGCCGATCATTCGCTTAGCTTAGTTTGAGGCAGGTACAGTCTCATCAGTCGCCGCAGGCGCAGCCTCTTCCGCCGGAGCAGCTTCAAGTGCGGCCTCTTCAGCAGGTGCCTTTTCAACAGGCGCGACTGCTTCGGCAGGTGCAGCTTCAGCAGGTGCAGCTTCAGCAGGCGCAGCCTCAACAGGCGCAGCTTCTTCGGCAGGTGCAGCTTCCATCGCTGGTTCTCCAGCGCCCGCACCATGTGCGACGACCGGACCAGAACCAACGGCCTCTCCGGTTGTGGGGCGCGTCACGGCAATTGCCAGCGCGATGACCATGGCGACGCCAGCCCCAAGGCCGACCATCATGAAAAATGGGTTAGAGGCGAAACCGCCTATCTTTTCTGCCACCGCAAAACTCCTTGTCATATGACGGGTTGAACCCTTTGGCGCAGAACTAGGTCCATCGCCCCTGTTGGTCAATGCACACTGGGCGCATACCGCACAAAGGCAACGAATCGGCCATCCGGCCCCCAGCAAGGCACATTGATCGATCCCTGCCCACCAAACAGCTGCAAAAGTGGTTCACTTTTGCCGCCATCCTGCGGCATAATCCTTAACTCAACGTTCAAATCGCGCGGATGATAAAGCGTGCCATTCGGGTATGCCAGATACAGCACATGTCGCCCGTCCGGGCTGGGATGCGGAAACCAGTCCACCGTGTCAGAGGTGACCATCCGCTGCACATCAGACCCATCGCGCCGCATCCGCCAAATCTGCGCCTGCCCGCTGCGGTCAGAGTTGAGCCAGATCCACACCCCATCCGCACTGTAATCGGGGCCGTCATTATGCCCCTCATCCCCGTGCAACCCAGTCAGCTGGACCTCTTCGCCTTGCTGCACGCAAATTTCGTATCGCCCGCCGCGCCGCGCGCAATAGGCGATCTCGGACCCATCAGGACTGACACCGTGCCAATACGACGGAACATCGCGCACGATCTGCGTCGCGGCCCCGCCCGCCACCGGGATGCGGTACAGCGTCGACAGTTTATCAACATGCGATGACGCATAGATCCACGCACCATCCGGGCTGAACCCGTGGTCATTATTGCAGGCCACCGCATCGCCCGTATCGATCACCGCGATATCACCCCCGTCCAGCGGGACCCGCAGAAGCCGCCCGTCCCGGTTCACCAGCAACCAGCCGTCCGGATGCCAGTTCGGTGCCTCAATCAGATCATCGGTTTCCCACAGCACCCGCGTCCGCCCACGCGCCAGATCGTATACTTCCAGACTGCTGCGCATCCTGCCCCTCCGATTGCCCCTGCTGCCGCTTGCGACTAGACCACAGGCAAACCGCGAAAGGAAAGCCTATGACCGCTACCGATGACCGCCTGATCGTTGCCCTTGATGTACCCAACGTCGTTACCGGGATGGAGCTGGCCACGCAACTGGGCGACGCTGTATCCTTCTACAAGATCGGCCTTGGCATGCTGACCGGCGGCGGGCTTGCCCTCGCGAACGAGCTAAAGCACGAACACGGCAAGCGCATCTTCCTCGACATGAAGCTCTTTGACATCAGTGCCACGGTAGAGGCTGCGGTGCGCGGCTTCACCCAATTCGACATCGATTTTCTGACCGTCCACGGTGACCCCCACGTCGTACGCGCCGCCAAGGCGGGTGCCGCTGGCAGCAACATGAAAATCCTAGCCGTCACGATCCTGACCTCCCTTGACCGGGCCGACCTGGATGCCTCGCTGATCCGCGATGGCGCGATTCCCGATCTGGTGGTCGAGCGGGCTGGCCGCGCCTTTGACGCCGGTGCCGATGGCGTAATCGCATCCCCGCAAGAGGCGGCAGCGATTCGCGCCCTGCCAGAATCGAACGGCCGCCTGATCGTCACCCCTGGCGTGCGCCCGGAAGGTGCGGCCCCGGGTGATCAGAAACGCGTGGCCACACCGGCATTGGCCCTACGAGACGGGGCCGACCACATCGTCGTTGGCCGCCCAATCTGGCAGGCACAAAACCCGCGTGCCGCCGCACAAGCGATTCTGAAGCAGATGGCCCCAACTCCCGACCAAAACAGCATGTAAACCATTAATTGTGCCCTGCCGGGAACTAATTTGAAGCTGTGCCGTTAATAACTCAATAGATCACACAACAGACGAGGCAAACACTGCCCGCTGATCTAGGAGTAAAGAGAATGACACAGATCAACCTTGGCGACGTCCGTTACAACGCAACCGCTGGCGCCTTCGAAGCGCGCGTCGACATCCAGCGCGCTGGCCGCACATTCCGCTATCCCTGCATGGTAGCCGGTCCGCTCAGCATGGATATGGACCGCGTTCGCACCGGTTTGGCCAAGCACGCCCTGCGCATGTCCGATAGCGGCACATCGCTGATGTCGTCCATCTGATCCTGAGTTCCAGAAGGCCTGCTGCCGCAATCTCTGTCTCTGTCCCGAGTTGATTGCCTCAGGGCGCGACCTTCTGACTGGCCCGGTGTTCTCCTCGGACACCGGGCCATTTTTGTGTGTAATGGGTATCAGTCGTGTCGGGCCGATCCGGTTAGTCGTTGATATCGCGGTCCCAGACCTTGGGTTTTTGCCCCGGCAAGCCAAAGATGCGGCGCATTGCAAGGTAGGCCCCCAATGACAGGACGGCGAAGATCACCAGTATGATCGGCAGCGATGCGATGGGGACGATCAGCAAGATCAGGCCCAGCAGAGCTGCGCCAACTGCAAAGCCCAAAAAGATATAGCCCGGGACAATCACCTCAAGCGTCGCCAGTGCCAAAGCCGCGGACAACCAGACCCACCAAACAGACGCCAACATCAGATCTTACCCTTCAACATGCGAAAGGCGTTGCCAAATGCCTCGACCGCGTCGGCGGGCAGGATGATTGTCTGCTGGCCGGTACCTTGGCTAATTTTGGAAATCGCCTCGACTTGTTTCAGCGCAACTTGATATTGCGCTGCCTCCAGCCCATTTTCCGCAATGGCGACGGCCACGACCTGCGTGGCATAGGCCTCTGCGTCGGCCAGCACGCGGCGCGCCTTGGCCTCTTGTTCTGCGGAATAAAGGTCGGCGTCGGCCTGCAGTTCGACAGCGCGTTTCTTGCCCTCTGCCTCTGTTACCTGCGCGCGGCGGGCACGTTCGGCGTTCAACTGCTGCAACATCGCGGCGCGGGTCGCGGCGTCCAGGTTCACGTCCAGAATCTCGGCGCGCGTCACCTCGATTCCCCAGTCATCGACCTGCTGCGCCAATTGCTCGCGCACGGCCGCAATAACGCTGCTGCGGTTTGACTGGACCTGATCCAGCTCCATCCGCCCAACCTCTGACCGGACGATACCGGCCACCGTTGTGGAAATGGCCCCGTCAACGTCGCGAATTCGGTAAACTGTCTTTTCAGGCTCTATAATGCGGTAAAAGACGCTGGTTTCCACCTGCACAAGCACGTTGTCAGAGGTGATCGCGTCCTGCTGCATCGTCGGAAGCTGGCGTTCAAGGATGCTGACCTTGTGCCGGACCTGATCAAGAAACGGCACAATGAAATTAATGCCTGGTCCAAGTACTGCCCGCAGGCGGCCCAGCCGTTCGACCACGTATTTTTCGGACTGCGGCACGATGCGTACGCCGGCAAAAACGCAGATGATGATGAACAGCGCCAAAAGCAGCAGCACAAGGTTCTGCCCCATAAAATCGGTCAATTGCACTTGAGGGTCCATCCACATCGCTCCCAGATTGTTGCAGCATTGCTATGACCCGCGCGCAGTGGTTGCAACGCAAACCATATGCGGGCGGGCCGAAACTGACGGCGGCATGGCACTGCGGATACCACGGCAACGCAATGCTAACCCCCTATCTCAAAAAGATTATTTTAAATAATATGCACCGCATGCGAAACATTTGGTTTTCAAAATGAAACTTTGACAGGTGCCACGTGATGCCCCTGTTCCGCTTTTTCGACGAAAAATCGGCCTCATTCCTCACAGTCAGGTGCCTAGGGTGACAACCTCGCCGCCAGCGGCCTCTGCGTCCTGCGCGTCATGGGTGACCATCAGAACCGGCAGGGCGCGACTGCGGGCGCGGGCAAACACCAGATCGCGGACCTGCGCGCGCAGCATGGTGTCCAGCCGACCAAAGGCTTCGTCCAGCAGCAGGGCGCAAGGCTCTGCCAGCAGCATCCGCATCAGCGCCACCCGCGCTTTCTGCCCGCCCGACAGGGTCGCAGGATCGCGGTCCGCAAAGCCGGCCAGATCAACCTCTGCCAAGGCCGCCTCGATCCGACTGCGACGCGCGGCGCGGGATCCGCCGGCACGCAGACCAAAGGCCAAGTTTGCCCCAACCGACAAATGCGGGAACAGCAGGTCGTCTTGAAACAGAATGCCGACCATCCGGCGCTGTGGGGCGGCGTCCGTGATATCGCGCCCGTCCAGCCACACCCGTCCGGTAAAGGTGAATGCAGGTGGCAAGGTGCCGGTCACGACGGACAACAGTGTCGATTTTCCGATGCCAGACGGACCCATCACGCTTAACACGTCGCCAGGGGCGATGTGCCGATCCAGCGCCACCAATGGCTTGCCGTCCTTCAAGACAGAGACGCGATCCAATGTCAGGCCCTTATCCATGGCTCAGTCCTTTACGGTTGCGCCACACCAGCGCGGGAATGATCAACGCCAAGGCAAAAGGCACAAGCGCAGCACCGGTCTGCATCAGCCCCCAGACTGCAATCGCCCGGCGATCACCGCCAGAGCTGAGGGCGACAGCCTCGGTCGTTAGGGTCGCGACGCGGCCACCACCGATCAGCAGGGTGGGCAGGTATTGCCCGACGCTGACCGACAGACCTACCGCCACCGCCGTCAGCACCGGGCGCAGCAACATCGGCAGCCGCACCCGCCACAAGATGCCATCCCGCCCCGCGCCAAGGGCTGCAGCGACGCTAGCATTGCGGGTGTCCCACACCCGGAACGGATCGGCGAGGGACAGGAAGACGTAAGGCAGCACGAAGACCAGATGCGCAACCATCACCGGCGCGCGCCCGATATCGGCGCCAACGTTCAGCAGAAGCGATTGCAGACCGGGCAGAAAAGCCGTCTGCGGAATCAGCAACGGTAGATACAGCAACCAAAGTCCACGCTGTGTCAGGCGGCGGCGCTGGCGATACTCTGCCTCTAGGCAACCAATGGTCAGAATCAACGCCAATAGCGTCACGCTGCAAGCGATCAGGGCAGTTTCGCCCAGCGCGTCAAACACGCTGGCGGACTGGCGCATCCATGTTTTTAACGTAAACGAATCGGGCAGTGCGTCAGGAAATCCCCAGAAACCAGCGAAGGACCAGACGGCCAATACGGCAAGGCCTAGCAGCACCAACAGCGCAGCCACGGATGCACCGGTCAGCGCGGCGATGCGCAAGGGTCCGTCGGAGGCACCGCGATGGCCGCTTTCGATCCAGCGCAAGCCAAGGGCTGCAACGGCGATTTCTGACAACCGCCAGAACAGCAGGGCCCCGATAACCAGCGCCAGTTGCAACAGGGCAGCAGAGCTTGCCAGCAGGCGAGAGGTGAAATCAGGCTCGCTCATCCAGCGGACGATCTGCACGGACAGCGGCGGCGGGGTGTTGGGGCCAAGGATCAGGGCGACGTCAACGACGCTCATCCCATAGGCCAGCACGACATAGACCGGCAGACGAATCTGGGCGTAAACCCTTGGAAAGACTGTTTTGAGCCAACCCGTCGTGCGACCATAGCCCAAGGCGGATGCAATGGCGCGGGCGCGGGCGGCGTCGGTCTGACCAAGCGCGGCGAGGGTCATCAGCAGCAGGAACGGCATTTCCTTGACCACCAACCCCAGCATCAGTGTCAGCCCCAACGAATCCTGCACGATCAACCAGTCCGGCGGATTGACCCAGCCGGTCAGACCGGGCGACAGCAGCCGGGCGATCCAGCCGGACGGCGCAATCAGGAACGCGAGGCCAAAGGCGGCGGCGGCGTGCGGGACGCTGAGCAGAGGGGACAGCAGTCGTTCAAGCGCACGAAACGCGCAGGTGCCGGACCATCCTGCGACCAGCAGCATCACCAGCGCCAGCGCGATCACCGTCGTGCCAAGGCCCGTAGTCAGCGACAGCATCACGCTGCGCGGCAGGCCGGGCCAATCAAACAGCGCGCGAAAGGCGTCAAGGTTTGGTCCCATCAGCCCGGCCGCAGGCAGATGACCAAAGGCGGGCACCAAGGTGCCGTAAAGCCCCGCCAGCACGGGGCCGAGCATCACCAGAAGCGTCATTGCGGGCACGACAGGAAGGACGCGGTTCTTCATACGCGGCTATCGCGGGATGCGGATGCAGACAAAAGCGCCCTCCGCATTATGGGAGGGCGCTGTAGGTCGAATGATTGCAACCGCTTGGACAAGCTTACTGCGCCACGCCGTAGCGGGCGGCCCAATCGTCTGCGATGCGGGTCATCCAGCTGGAGTGTGGCTCTGCTTGTACTGCCCCCAATTCGGCGGGCGACAGGGTCGCGATGCCAAGGTCGAGCGCGTCGAACAGGCCCTTTTGATCGGCGTCCAGCTTGTCCATCGCCAGCACAGTGCCGTAGCCGAGGATATTCGGGTCTTGGGCGCGGGCCTGTGCCTCTGGAGACAGAAGCGCGTTAGCGACGACCATCGCGCCCTCAAGGCTGCCAGAGTTGTAGGGGATCGCGACGAAGGACGCGTTGCCGATGGTGCCCTTGTCCAGCACGAAAGTCCGCACGGTATCAGGCAGTTCGTTATTGGCGATGGCCGCCGTCGCCGCACCCGGGCTGAAAGAGATCGACAGGTCGATTTCCTTATCAGCGATCAGGGGAAACATGGCGGTTCCAGACGCGGGATAGGCGCGGCCCTGACGCCACAAGGTTGGGGTCAGCGCATCAAGGTAGACCCAAAGCGGTTCGGTCACCTCGGCGTAGTTTTCATCGGTGGCTGGCTGTTGCAGCACCGATGCGTCGTCCAGCGTATCGACCAAAACCTGTTTCAGGAAAGTCGTGCCAAGGAAATCGGGCGGCTGCGGATAGGTGAACCGGCCCGGGTGGGCGGTGGACCAGTCAAGGATCGCCTGCATTGATCCCATCGGTTCAACGGCATCGCTGTTATAGTCGAAAACGACCTGCGCCATGGCCCAAGGCGATTCGAAGCCTTCAACAGACACAGTAAAGTCGGTCTGCACGGTCTTGCCGTCGACATCGACATATTGCCAGTTCGGCAGTTGTTCGGCGAAGGGGCCATAAAGCAGGCCCGCGTCCTTCATCGCGGCAAAGTTTGCGCCGTTAATCCAGATCATGTCGATCGCACCGTCCGTGTCGGTGCCGGCCTGCTTTTCGGCCAGCACGCGGGTGACTGCGTCGGCGGTGTCGGTCAGTTTGACGTGTTCCAGCGTGACACCGTATTCATCCCTCACCTTGTCACCGATCCACGCGATGAAATCGTTGGTCATCGTCGACCCGCCCCATGCGTTCCAGTAAACGGTCTGTCCCTTGGCGGCGGCAGCGACGGCATCCCAATCGGCAGGGTCGGTTTGCGCGTGGGCGGCAAGCGGCAAGGCCATGGCGGCGAGTAAGGCAAGAGACTTCATAGCGGTCCTTTCGGGGTGGGATGGCAGAGTCATTT
>CAWUXN010000275.1:0-4161 GCA_963926415.1 uncultured Loktanella sp. | reverse complement strand
GCGGCACCGGGTGCGGTTGCTGGTCAAGGCGGACAAGGCCGCGCCATTGCAGCAGGCGCTGGCGGAATGGGCGGCGCAGTTCAAGCTGCGGGGCGATCTACGGATGGCGATCGATATCGATCCACAGAGCTTTTACTGATGGGGTAAAATACATTTCAAAACTAAATGTTTCGCATGCGAAACATATTCTGTTTAATTTTACAGTTATTTAAGGGATGCGCGCGGAAGGTTGTGTTCGAGATTGACGCTATTTTGGGGTGATTCCCTCGTGTGGTTGTGAAGGCTATGGCAGGATGATGGACCGGCGCTGTTCGGGCCGGTGCCCGAAGATGCCCCGCCCAACATCCCATATTGCCCCTGCGCGAAGTGCGGCCTAAGCATTCTCCCATGGTTACTGTAAAACTGTCCGACGCCCGCAACCTGCCGTTCTGGCGCAGGCCTTTTACGCTCCTTTTCGTGATGGCGATGGCAATGCCGGTGGCCTTTGCGACGTGGTCGGCGTTGTTGAACAACTTCGTCATTGATGTCGCTGGCTTTGACGGTGGCGATATCGGGCTGCTGCATACGGTGCGGGAAATTCCGGGCTTTCTGGCCATCGGTGTGATCGCGCTGATCATCTTTATCCGGGAACAAGTGCTGGGGTTGATCGCCCTGCTGTTGCTGGGTGTGTCCACTGCGGTGACGGCCTACTTCCCGGATATGGCGGGCATTTTGACGATCACCATGCTATCGTCGATTGGATTTCACTACTTTGAAACTGTGAATCAAAGCCTTCAATTGCAGTGGATCGACCGGGCGCGGGCACCGCAGATGCTGGGCTGGATCATGGCAGCAGGCTCTGGCGCGACGCTGGTTGCCTATGTCCTGATCGTAATGACGTGGGAGCGGTTCGATCTGTCCTATGCCTTTGTTTACATGGTGTCCGGCGGCTTTTGCGCGCTGGCGGCCCTGTGTTGTCTGATCGCATATCCCCAGTTTGAAGCGCCGCATCCGCAGTTGAAGACCTTTGTGCTGCGCCGCCGCTATTGGCTGTATTATGCGCTGCAGTTCATGGCGGGCGCGCGGCGGCAGCTCTTTGTCGTTTTTGCTGGCTTTATGATGGTCGAACGCTTTGGGTTTCGCGTTGACGAGGTGACGGCGTTGTTCCTGATCAACCTTGTGGTCAACATGGTGCTGGCCCCGGTAATGGGACGTATCATTGGCCAGTTCGGCGAACGGCGGGCGCTATTGTTTGAATACCTCGGGCTGGTGGCCGTGTTTCTTGCCTATGGCGGCGTCTATTTCTTTAGCTGGGGCGTGGCGATCGCGGCGACGCTGTACGTCGTGGACAACATCTTTTTCGCGATGGCCTTTGCGCTGAAGACCTATTTTCAAAAGATCGCGGATCCCGGGGATATAGCGCCGACAGCGGCGGTTGCCTTTACGATCAACCATATCGCGGCGGTGTTCCTGCCGGTGCTGCTGGGGCTGCTTTGGCTGGTGTCGCCTGCGCTTGTGTTCGGGCTGGCGGCCGGGATGGCGGCGGTGTCCTTTGGGCTGGCGCTGCTGATTCCGCGTCATCCGGTCCCCGGTCACGAGACGGTGTTTGCACGCCAGTCGGTCCCGGTGCCAGCACAGTAGAAATTCCGCCGCGAACGCCTATATCTTGCAGATACCCCGTTTAGGAGATTTTGATATGTTCCTCATGTCCCGCGCTAAGTCCGAAATGATCCGCCCCGACGCCGCCTTGCCGGGCCGCGATCAGGCACTACCGATTGAAAAGATGCACTTTGTTCTGAATGCGCCGATCAAGGATGTCCCCGAGGGTCATGCTGTTTCCATCTTTGGCATGGGCTGTTTCTGGGGCGTGGAGCGGATGTTCTGGAAGCTGGACGGCGTGACGACGACCGCTGTCGGCTATGCTGGTGGCTATACGCCGAACCCGACCTACGAAGAGGTTTGTAGCGGCAAGACCGGCCATAATGAGGTGGTGCGCGTGGTTTATGATCCGGCCAAAACCAGCTATGCCGCGTTGTTGCAGGTATTCTGGGAAGGGCACGACCCGACGCAGGGCATGCGGCAGGGCAATGATGCGGGCACGCAGTATCGGTCCGGTATCTATGTCATGGATGACAGTCAGCGCATGGCCGCAGAGCAGAGCAAGGCAGCCTTTCAGTCGCGCCTGACAGAGGCCGGCTATGGTGCCATCACGAGCGAGATCGTGGATGCGCCCGCGTTTTATTATGCCGAAGGGTATCACCAGCAGTATCTGGCGAAGAACCCGAATGGGTATTGCGGAATCGGCGGAACGGGCGTGACCTGTCCCATTGGTGTCGGTGCCTGAACGGACATTAGACACGCGCATGACAACAAGGCCCCGGCACAGCGCCGGGGCCTTTGCGTTTGACGCACCGGCGGGTTGGTTCTAACTGGGCCGGCACAGAGGGGATCGCCATGACCACGTATAACCATTGACCACCACCATGGGACGCAGCATCGCCGAAGGGCTGGCGCAGGCGCTGGAGGTTTTGCACCCAGAGCCGACCGGCATCGGTGTGTTCGAAGTCGAGGATGGATCCGGCCTGTTCGAAGTGGCGGCGTATTTCACGGATCAGCCTGACCGCGCTGGCCTTGCCGTTCTGGCGATGGTGCACGGGGTGAAGGATTTCAACGTTTCTGAAGTGCCAGACGAAGACTGGGTCGCCAAGGTGCGCCGCGATCTGCCCCCTGTCGATGCGGGCCGGTTCTTTGTCTACGGCAGCCATGACGCGGACAAGGTGCCTACGGGCAAGGTCCCCTTGTTGGTCGAGGCGGCGATGGCGTTCGGCACCGGGCACCACGGCACGACGCTGGGCTGCCTGAAGGCGTTTGACCGGATGGTCGAGGCGGGCTTTGTGCCGCAAAATGCCGTGGATATCGGCTGCGGCACGGCGGTTCTGGCGATGGCGGCAGCGCATGTCAGCCCGAATGTCGTGCTGGCATCGGACATTGACCCGACGGCGGTCGAGGTGGCGGCGGCCAACGTCGCGGCGAACAACCTGACGGGCCGCGTCGATTGCATCATCGCTGCGGGCTTTGATGCACCAGCGCTGGCACTGGCGGCCCCCTTTGATCTGGTGTTCGCGAATATCCTGAAGGGTCCGCTGATCGCCATGGCCGATGATATGGCGCAGGCGACGCAGCCCGGCGGCACCGCGATTCTGTCTGGAATCTTGAACGAGCAGGCGGACGCGGTTGTCGAGGTTTATGCCCGCGCTGGATTTAATGAGACCCGCCGTGATAGTATTGTCGACTGGACGACGCTGACCTTGACCAGATTTGGCTAAAATAAGTGTATAAATGAGGTTTTGCCTTGGGAAAGCCGCGTTTTAACGTCATTTTCAGCTTAAAGAGGTGGGGCCTCTGGAGGCTGCGATGACAGGACAGCAGGATACATTTTACAAACGACTTTGCCGCATTGCTCGGCAGCACAACATGTTGAGCAGGGGCTATGTCCTGAAGCTGAACAAGGACAACCTGATCGTCCCGCATCCGCATTTTACGCCGCGGGCGTTCCCATGGAAGGCGTTGTTTGTGTCGGGGGTGATCGCGCTTGGCTTCAAGGCCTACATCATGGCTGTCATTGATGAGCCTACCTATACCAGCAAGCTAGTTGCCCTATCACAAGGTCATGCGCTGGAGCGGGCGGGTGCATGGGTGATGCAGCGTGATCCGGCAACCGATGCTGTGGCGCGGGTCATGCGGATGATGCGCGGCTAGTTTCGATTTTGATAATCTGAACGGGCCTGACCCTTTGCGGGGTCCGTTTTTGTTTGGTAGCTAGGCAGCGAAACACCGCGCCGAACGAATGTCCGGGCCCGGCGTTGTAAGGTCTGGAGTGGCAGTAAGTTAGCGGCGGAAGCTGCCGGCTGCGACGTAGTCGATGTCGCCATAGCACAGACCGATATCGTCAAGCTCGCGAGCGGACAGCTGTGCCAAGGACTTGCGCGTGATACGCGCGTCATTCCAAGCGGCCAGACGAGAGACGGTGGTTGTGAAAAACCCGAAGCCGAAACCGCCGGTTATGGCGGGATTGGTGCGGGATGTGTTGATCGATGCCATGGGAGTGGCTCCTGAAGATATGCTGCATTGCAGCGTATGATTTGATTTATCGCATGTAGCCACCCAATCTGCAGGCTACCA
>CAWUXN010000274.1:0-2971 GCA_963926415.1 uncultured Loktanella sp. | reverse complement strand
GCGGCAATGGTGAACTCTGCGCCGGTTCTAGACCGGATCATTGTGGCGGTCGATCCGCCGCGACGGTGCACAAAAGCTCGCATGCCTGCGGGATTGTGGTGGCCGGTATGGTGGCGCAGGGGTCGCCGCTGAACTGGAAGGCATTGTGCTGGAGGATGCGACGGTGCAAGCGGCCTCGCCCTTGGAATGGGCGCGGGCGGCGGTTGCCGCGCTTCACCTGCACAACTTGGACTGGCTGGTGGTAGAGGTCAATCTGGGGGGCGACATGGTCGAGGCGATCGTGCGGCATATCGATCCGTTGGTACCGTATCGCAAGGTGACGGCGACCAAGGGCAAGGTCGCGCGGGCCGAACCTGTGGCGGCGCTGTATGAACAGGGCCGCGTCACGCATCTGCGGGGGCTGGGCACGCTGGAGGATCAGATGTGCCTGATGACCAAGGGCGGCTTTGCGGGTTCAGGCTCTCCTGACCGGGTCGACGCATTGGTCTGGGTGCTGCACGAGCTAATGATCGCCCCGACGCAGGGGTGGCACGCGCCGCAGATGCGAAGCATGTAGCGTCATTCCGTCCCGTCCCTGCCGTACGGGCGGTGGGGGCGGGGATCATTCAGACTTGGCTGTCAGAACTCTGGTTATCGAACGACGAGTGCGGCGTGATCAAGGAGTAAGCTATGTTTGAATTCTTAGGCAAGGGGGCTGGGCGCGGTGAGGCGGTGCCAGAGACGAAGGCCTCGGCTGAAGGTCCGCTGGTGGCCATTGCCAGCCTTGGCCGTGCGGCCTGAAGTGCGCGGGATACGGCGTCGCTGACGCGCTCTGTATGCATGATGAGCCCGGTGGGGTTTTCAGGCGGTCAAGATGATCTCTGAGGCCGTGAGCGCGCTGCCGTTGATGGTCCAGGGCCGTCTGAAACGCTATGACAGGCACCCGGCGCAGGACTTGCTGGCGTGGCCGAATGGTGCGCAAAGCACGGCAGAACTTCTGGAGGCGATCTATGGCCAGTTGCTGCTGAATGGGAACACCTATCTGGAAGGGGTTGGCGAGGATTGTTTGCCGGTCGAGATGCATGTGCTGCTTGATAGGCCCGCCAATCACGCGCAAAAATCACGACACGGCCGTTGGGCCCGGTAAATCCGAGAACCACCAGATCGGCAGCGAGAGCAGCAGACGACAGGGCACGGTGCCTTCGTGCCGCTGTCCTTTCGTCTGGGTGAGGCATTCTAGTTCGACTGGAGCGAAGACTTTGCGGTCTTGGGTGACGAACGCACCAAGCTCCAAGTTGCCCATGTCAAGCTGTCGCGCAGCCGGGCCTTTCTAGTTCAGGCTTATTTGATGGAAGACGGGGCTCCGCCCGTTCAGGGCAGGATTGATCCATTCACCACATTAAATGCTGTTCGATGCCCATTTCCACTTGTTCCGCGTCTTAGGCGGCATCCCGGAGCGCGGGGATGTGCTGCGGGGCGAAGAGACGCAGACCTATGTCGTGCAGGTGCGGCAAGGCGATGCGGCGATAGGACCGCGTGGATGCGCCGGGGTGGGTCTAGACCTAGGCGATGCAGCAGGCGGACGGTATTTCGGTAGCCTTTGTCATCTAAGTCGCTCAGCTGTCCACGCGCTATAGCACCGGGCCGTTTACCGGGATCGAGATCGGCGGCTGATGCGCCCGGTTCATCTGACCGATCTGGACATAGCCGCCCGCGCCATACTGGCGCGGCCTTTGTGTCCGCAGCAAACTGTCGCCGCCCGTATGGTCGAAGGCGCGCGCCTGGCTGACAGGTTTGGCAAGCGGCTGGGGCAGCAACACCCCGTGTGGGGCGATGGCGCGCTGGGGGGCGGCTGCGCAGGCAGGGGCCGTGCCAAGCTGCCATGTCCGGTGCGGCCTCCCGGACGGCATTGCAGGCAGTGTTGTCGGCATTGTTAGAAAGAGGGGCCTTTGATTATTCGCAGCAAACGCTATATTCTATACAAATAGACGCGGTGAGGAATGTTTGCGATGGCCTATATTCAGGCGAAACTTCATAGCATCGATCCGGTGTGGGAAAAGATTGGTGAAGAGGCGCGTAGCGCTGTTGCCGCATCGCCCAGCATGGGGGCGATGTTGCACGCAGGCGTCCTGCAGCATGCCCGCTTTGACGATGCGCTGGCCTATCGCATCGCGATGAAGCTGGAATCGTCTGAAATGTCGGCCCAGAATATTCGTGATATTGCCGACGAAGCCTATGCCCAGTGTCATACTCTGGTGCAGGATGCCCGCGCTGATCTGGTGGCCACGATGGATCGTGATCCCGCATGCCACCGGCTGATGCAGCCGTTGATGTTTTTCAAAGGATATCAGGCAATTCAGGCGTACCGGCTTAGCAATTGGCTTTGGCAGGATGGCCAGTTCGATCTGGGCTATTTCGTTCAAATGCGCGTGTCAGAGGCCTTTGGCGTTGACATCCACCCAGCCGCAAAAATTGGCAAGGGCATCATGATCGACCACGCCCATTCTATTGTTGTGGGCGAAACGGCCGTGATCGGTGACAACGTGTCCATGCTGCATTCCGTCACGCTGGGCGGAACTGGCAAGGAAGAGGAAAAGCGCCATCCCACGATCGGGAACGGCGTTCTGATTGGTGCAGGCGCAAAGGTGCTTGGCAATATCACCATCGGTCATTGCAGCCGGATTGCCGCCGGTTCTGTCGTGCTGCATGACGTGCCGCCGATGAAAACCGTGGCAGGTGTGCCCGCCAAGATCGTGGGCGAAGCAGGCTGCGCGCAGCCTGCGCTGTCGATGAACCATATCCTGGCGGACGAAGGTCAGACGCTAATCTGATCGAAGGCGTCCAACGCCGTTGCTCTATACATAAACGACGGCCCGCCGCCCATGTACATCGCGACAGAGATCTTCTCGACGATTTCTTCGCGTGAGACGCCCGCGAGCATGGCGGCTTTGACGTGAAAGCCGATGCAATCGTCGCATTGTTTGGCAATGCC
>CAWUXN010000273.1:0-5641 GCA_963926415.1 uncultured Loktanella sp. | reverse complement strand
GTGGCTTTCGGCAAACGCGGGTGCTGCGAAGGTCGTCATTGCCAAGGCAAGGATTGTTATTTTCATCATTTTCTTCCTTCGGGTGGAATTCAAATTCGACTGCGCGGCTAGATCACGATTTAGCGTCCTACGCATCGGCGTCCAGCCTATTCCCCAACCTGGGCCGGGCAATCACGTCATGACATAAAGCAGATTGGCCCTGTAGTCATTGGACGCACAACTGCACTTTCAGTCGCGCCCATTGCGGTAAGACGTCCTAATGATTGGTGTGCGCGTCATGATCCATCGCATCAGCCGTTTGGCTGTCAGCATCTTCTACCTTAAACACGACATCAAGACGACCCGCCTTTTCGAACACCAATGTCGCAGGCACGCTTTCACCGACGTCTAGCGGATCGCCGTCCAGGCCCATGAACATGACATGCAACCCGCCAGGCGCAAAACTGACGGTGTCGCCAGCGGGGATCGTAACGCCATCCATCGCGATCATGCTTGCGATACCGTCAACGATCGCGCTGTTGTGCATCATCACGCGGGGGTAATCCGCCTCGACTGCGATCAATGTGTCATCCTCGGTGCCAGAATTCAGGATTGTCAGATAGCCAGCCCCGGTCATCGCCGATGCAGGCGTCGCGCTGGCAAAGGGATGTTCGACATGCAAATCGCCTACCCTGTAGTCGTGGCCCATCGCAAAGCCGGGTAGGATTGCAACGGACAGCACTATCATCAGGTGGGTCAAAGACGTCATATTGCAATCCTTCGTGAAACTAGTTGCATCTGACCTATGCAGTCCTGCCAGAACGCGAAAGGGGCGAATGGCCGCAGCATCGCGGCCCTGCGGAAATTTGCCATAGGCGTATCCATGATGGTCTGCCATAGTTGACGCCTGATCCGGCGCAGACCGGACAGACTAGACGACAAACCGGGAGGAAACGATGAACTATACTGGACGCAACGCTCTTGCCGCATTAGCGCTGACCATCACCGCCGCAGCACCCCTGCACGCCCAAGAGGCGGACTATATCCTTGCGACCGCTTCAACAGGCGGCACTTATTACCCCGTAGGCGTCGCGCTTGCGACGCTGATCAAGGTAAAGCTGCAGCCTAGCCAAGGTATCGGCATGTCGGCCATCAGCAGCGCCGGCTCAGGTGAAAACATCCGCCTGCTGCGCGAGGGAGAAGCGCAATTCGGCATCCTTCAGGGTCTGTATGGCTATTTTGCCGCGACTGGCACCGGCCCGCTGGCCGAAGTCGGCGCGCAGGACAACCTGCGCTCTATTTCCATGCTGTGGCAGAACGTGGAACATTTCGTCGTCAGCAGTGATGCGGCCACAACCGGCACGATGGCGGACTTTGTTGCGCTGAAGGGCGAAACCGTCGCCCTTGGTGCGCAGAATTCTGGCACACTGGGATCGAACTCTGCCCTTCTGGAAGGTTTGGGAGTAAACGCTGAAACCGATTACACCCTCGTCTATGGCGGGTATGGCCCGGCGGCAGAGGCGTTGCAAAACGGTCAGGTCAAAGGGATCAGCACCCCTGCCGGCGTGCCCGTCGGCGCGCTAAGCCAGTTGTTCGCATCCGCCGGTGACGGCGTGCGCCTACTGGGCTTTACGGACGAAGAACTTACCGCCGCTGATGGTGGCCGCGATCTGTGGACCGCCTATACAATCCCGGCGAACACCTACTCTGGCCAGTCAGAGGACGTGACGACCGTCGCACAGCCAAACTTCTTGGCCGTCGATGCAAGCGTGTCCGAGGAAAACGTCTATCAGATCACCAAGGCAATCTATGAAAACCTGCCCTTCCTGCAGGCCATTCACCCCGCCACGCAGGCCATGAGCCTGGAGGCCGCGATTGCCGGTCTGCCCCTGCCGCTGCACCCCGGTGCGCTGCGCTATTTTCAAGAGGCCGGGGTAAACGTCCCTGACCGCCTGATCGCGAAATAGCATCATTGCCCCAGCCCCCATCCGGGCTGGGGTTTCTGCGCAGGGGGGAAACTGCATGTCGGAGGATACCGAAAACGCTGCGTTGCGGCGCATTGATGGTGCCTGGGCGCATGGGCTGACCGTGTTCTGTGCCGCCATTTCCGTGGCGCATCTGTATATCGCGCTTTATCCCGTGGTGTCAGAGCTGACGCGTAACGCGATGCACTTTGCCGTCTTCGCCCTGCTAGCCTGCATCTATTACCCCTTTGCCGGGACTGCCCGCGACAACCGGCTGACGCGCATCGCTGATGTTATCCTTGGTCTGGCTATTGCTGGCTCCGCCATCTGGCTCGCCACGGCCGAAAACGCGATCTATGACCGCGGGGTCAAGCTTTCGACACCCGACTGGATCGCCATCGCGGTCTGCGTCGGCGGCGCGATCGAACTGACGCGGCGGCTAACAGGCTTTATTATCCCGGTTCTGATCATCCTCGCGCTGACCTACATTGCGTGGTGGGGTCAGTTCGTTGGCGGCGTGTTCCGGTTTCCAGGGCTGAGTGTCGAGACTGTCGCCTTCCGCTCCATCTATGGCGATGACGCGATGTTCGGGTCGATCGCGCGCATTTCGTCCACCTATGTGTTCCTGTTCATCATCTTTGGCGCGTTCCTGCTGCGGTCTGGTGCTGGGGATTTCGTCATTGATCTGGCGCGCGCTGTCGCGGGCAAGATGGTCGGCGGACCGGGCATTGTTGCCGTCATCGCAAGCGGCCTGACCGGCACGATCAGCGGATCCGCCGTCGCCAATACCGCCAGTACCGGCGTCATCACCATTCCGCTAATGAAAAAGGCAGGCTTCAGCCCCAAGTTCGCTGGCGGAGTGGAGGCGGCTGCCAGCACCGGCGGGCAGTTGATGCCGCCGATCATGGGGGCCGGCGCCTTTGTCATGGCCGCCTTCACTCAGATCCCCTACGAGCGCATCGTCGCCGCGGCCGCCCTGCCCGCGCTACTGTATTTCCTGTCCGTCGCATTCTTTGTCCGAATCGAGGCAAAGCGCCAGAACCTGCCGCCAATGGAAAACACAGGCCAAACCCTCGGGTCCGCATTCCGCAATGGCGGCGCGAGTTTCGTGCTGCCCATCGGATTGCTGATCGGGATGCTGGTGGCAGGATATACGCCGACCTATGCCGCCGTTTACGGCATCGTCGCGGTCATCGCATCCAGCTGGTTGACCCGCAATCCGATGGGGCCAAAAGCGGTGGTCGAGGCGCTGGCGATGGGGGCCAAAGGCATGATCCTAACCGCCGTGCTGCTGTGTGCCGTCGGCCTGATCGTGAACGTCATCGCGACGGCGGGGATCGGCAACACCTTCAGCTTGATGATCGCGCAATGGGCGGGCGGGAATATCCTGGTGGCAATCATCCTGATCGCGCTGGCAAGTCTGATCCTTGGCATGGGGTTGCCCGTGACGGCGGCCTATATCGTGCTGGCGACCTTGTCGGCCCCCGCGCTGGCGGGAATGATCGCGGACCGCTTTGTCGTGGATGCACTGGTGCTGGGGCAACTGCCCGACGCCGCCCGCGCCGTCCTGATGCTGGGCGCGCCAGAGGCGATGCAAGCGATCATGGCACCTATGGCCAGACCTGACGCAGCGGCGCTCATCGCGTCCCTGCCACTAGAGGTCGCAAGCCCACTGCGCGACCTGACCGTCCCGGCAGAGGC
The DNA here is from genome assembly GCA_963926415.1 of uncultured Loktanella sp. Classification (GTDB taxonomy): domain Bacteria; phylum Pseudomonadota; class Alphaproteobacteria; order Rhodobacterales; family Rhodobacteraceae; genus Loktanella. The sequence continues at coordinate 1,997 of CAWUXN010000273.1, read as the reverse complement.
AGCAACCTTGGCATTGCTGTCCGCGCACATGATCATCTTTTGGCTATCCCAAGACAGTAACGTCACGCCGCCAGTGGCCCTTGCCGCCTTTACCGCCGCCGCGATTGCCAAAGCACCAGCGATGGCGACAGGGTTCGCAAGCTGGAAGCTGGCGAAGGGGCTTTATATAGTGCCGGTCCTTTTCGCCTTTACACCCCTGCTGTCGCGCGACTGGGGGGCAGTCGTTACCGTCTTCGCCTTTGCCGTGTTCGGCATCTATGCCATCGCGGCGGCGCTGCAGGGATGCATGGAACGCCCCTTGGGCTGGCTGGCGCGAACCGCTGCGCTGGTGGCGGGCCTAGCTTGCCTTTGGCCGCATCATCTGGCGATCAATGTGGCAGGGCTGATCATGGTCGCAGGAATGCTGGCACTCAATCTACGCGGGGGTCGCAGAGAAAACGTCGCCTGATTTTTAAGCAATCGCACAGCGAAGACCCATTCCGGGCGGCTGTCCTGTTGCCTCTGCTCGCGAAATTTGCGCAGGGTTAGGACATGACCCATGCCGCACCATTGCCCGATGACCCCTACCGCCTGACGCCACGCGCGCAGGGCGTGCTGCGGATCGGTGTCAAGGCAGGCAACCGGCTGGACACGCTACGCCAGTCCGGCGCTTCCAAGGCGCTGTTCCCCCGCCACGCTGGCCGCGATCTGCTGGCGGTGACGCTGAACACGGCAGGCGGCGTGACGGGCGGCGACCGATTTTCGATTGAAGCCAGCGTGGCGCAGGACGCGGCGCTGACCCTGACCACACAGACGGCCGAGCGGATTTACAAGGCGCAGCCCGGCCAAACGGCACGGATGACGACAGATCTGACACTGGCACCCGGCGCGCGGCTGGACTGGCTACCGCAGGAAACCATCCTGTTTGATCGCTGCCGCCTGCGGCGCAGGCTGAACATCGACATGGCCGATAGCGCGACGTTTCTAGGCGTCGAAACCCTCGTGCTTGGCCGTGCGCTTATGGGCGAGCGAATCGAAACTGGATTTGTGAAGGATGACGTGCGCATCACGCGAGCCGGAGATCTGGTCTTCGCCGACGCCATCGAGCTTAACGGCGCGATTTCGGACCAGATGTCTGCCTCTTGGTGCGGCGGGACCGCGAATTGCCTTGCCAGCGTGACTTATGCAGCACCCGACGCAGAACGGCACCTGAAAACACTACGCGACCTGATGCCCGAAACCGGCGGCGTAAGCCTGATCCGGAACGGCGTGTTATTCGCTCGCGTTCTGGCCGCCGACAGCCATGATCTGCGCCGCGCGCTAAACCCCGTTTTGACCGCACTGCGCGGCCCCCTGCCCCCGACTTGGACGCTTTGATATGCAATTGACCCCCCGTGAAAAAGACAAGCTGCTGATCTCAATGGCTGCAGAGGTTGCACGCAAGCGCCTCGCCCGCGGGGTCAAGCTAAATTACCCCGAAGCGATCGCGTTGATCACGGACACGGTCGTCGAAGGGGCCCGTGACGGACGGTCCGTGGCCGACATGATGGAAGCCGGCGCGCAGGTGATCACGCGCGAACAATGCATGGACGGGATCGCAGAAATGTTGCCCGAAGTGCAGGTTGAAGCGACCTTTCCCGACGGCACCAAGCTGGTGACGGTCCACGAGCCAATCCGTTGATTTTTGGGTATTTTCGGCAAGATGATGAAGAGGTTTCGCGATGATCCCCGGTGAAGTGATGACGGCAGATGGCAATATCGAGTTAAACGCGGGTGCTGCCGTGGTGAACTTGATGGTCGCCAATACCGGTGACAGGCCAGTGCAGGTGGGCAGCCATTATCATTTCGCTGAAACGAACCCCGCGCTTGATTTCGACCGGACTTTGGCACGCGGGATGAGGCTGGATATTCCGCCCGGGTCGGCCGTGCGGTTCGAGCCGGGTCAGCGCCGCGAGGTCAAGCTGATCGCAATCGGCGGGCGACGGCATATCTATGGGTTCAATGCCGCCGTCATGGGA
>CAWUXN010000272.1:0-7273 GCA_963926415.1 uncultured Loktanella sp. | reverse complement strand
CCAAATAGTCGTTGAACGCGTCCCATGTCGCAAACCGTGGGATTGGCACCATGAAGTTGCGGCGGGAGTATCCGACCAGCCCTTCCACATTGCCCTTGTCATTGCCCTTACCGGGTCGGCCATAGCGGTCTCGAAACAGGTAGTGCGACAAAAACCAGCTGAAGAGTGTCGCCCGCTGACGCGTTCCATCAGGAAGGATCTTCGCAACCAGACAGCGGTCGTTGTCGTAGAGGACCGACGCAGGCACCTTGCCGAAGAACGCAAACGCATGAACGTGGCCGTCAACCCAGGCTTCCGCCGTCGCCCCCGGATACGCACGCACGAAGCAGGCATCACTGTGCGGCAGGTCCATGACGAAGAAATGCGCCTTTTGTTCGACACCGCCGATCACGACTACCGCCTCGCCGAAATCGGCTTGGGCGTGCCCGGGCGGATGCGCCAGCGGTACGAACATCTCGCGACCGCACCGTTCGCGCTGCCGCATGTAATCCTTCACGATCGTATAGCCGCCGGTGAACCCGTGCTCATCACGAAGCCGCTCGAACACCCGCTTCGCCGTGTGCCGCTGCTTGCGATGAACCTCCCGATCGCCGTCCAGCCAAGCGTCTATGATCCCAGTGAAGGCATCCAGCTTCGGCCGTTTGACCGGCACCGTCCGCCGATATCCGGGCGGGACAGAGAACGCCATCATCTTAGCTACGCTGTCGCGCGAGACGTTGAAATGCCGCGCCGCTTCTCGCTGGCTCATGCCCTCAGCACAGGCCAGCCGAACCTTCCGATATAAATCCACGGTGAAAATCCTCCCACCCTCCCTGTCACCAGAAAGGGTAAAGGTGGACGACTTTTACGCCGCCCGCAGCAAGATCATCCCGCCGCTACCGTGTCCGACTTTCGCACCGCCGTTCTCACTCGAGGTGCTAGACGCGTCGTTTTCCTTTGACGGCGTCATCGGTGCCTTCGCTCTGAGCCAGAACCTTTTCGTCATCGCCATCGGGCTTGGCATCGGCGCGATGTATGTGCGCACCATGACGATCATGCTGGTCGAACGCGGCACCCTGTCGCAATACCGCTATCTGGAACACGGTGCTTTTTGCGCGATCCTGGCCCTGTCGGTAATCATGTTCACCCAGACCCTGATCCACATCCCCGAAGCCATCACCAGCCTTGGCGGCGCAGTTCTGATCGGCGTAGCCTTGCTGGCATCAATCCGCTGGAATTGGGCGAACGGGCAATAACCTCGGAAGGCGGCCTTGGGCTGCGGCCAAGATCGCCTTGATCTCATCGCCAAGCGCGATGGGATCAAAGGGCTTCACAATGACATCCAGCGCGCCTTTCTCGATCAGCTCGCGGCGTTCATGCGGCTGCGCGCGGGCCGTCATAAAGATGATTGGCGTAATTTCAAAGCCAGGCACAAGGCGGATCTCGGACATCAACTGAACGCCGCTCATATTTGGCAGCATCATGTCGAACAGCATCGCGTCCGGCATGAACTCAGGTGCCAGACGCAACGCGTCAGCCGCGTTTTCGCACTGAAGCAACTCAAAGCCGCCAGCCATTTCAATGGACAAGGACGCGATTTCAAGAATATCGAGGTCGTCCTCGACATGCATTAAGCGGATCACTTCAAATGTCATTAAGGCGGCGCCCCCAGCGTATAGAAACAATGTGGCCGGTGCGACCGCGTTGGCAGCGCTCGGCGAGACCACCCAATAAGTGTCCACAACCCTCAATGTGTCTCCTGCCTTTCGATACTTGTCAACTAAAGTTGAAACTTTGTTTCTCTCAATAGTGCTTTTCGCAATACTCCGGCCCAGCCCGGTCCCGCCATATCGCGCTGCCAAGTTTCGTATGTGACGGATGTTTTCGTATGCAAATCAACATCAAAGACGCCGATTTCGGCACCTTGAAGCGCGAGGTTCCAGCGTAGCTCGGCGTCGCTCAGCGCCTGATGGGACATCACCTATTTAGTGATGTCGCGCAGCAGCACAGACTGCACCCGAAAGTCATTGCTGCGCCACCAGGCATTGGTCTGCATTTCCAGCTTGCACACATTGCGGTCCCGCATCGCAGTTGCAATGCGGGGGCCGGCTGCAACCTCGCGGGGATAATTCGGCATGACCACATAGGACTGCAAGCGACCCTTCAGGTTTGTTTCCCTATCCCCAAAATCTCACAGCTGGCTGCATTGGCGGGGGGCGGGGGGGCGTCACTGTTCAGCTGCATAACCCCAAAGACAGAGTTTTCGATCACGGCCCAGTTCTGCTGCGTCCGGTCTGACAGCGCGCGAGTCTTGCGTTCCACCAGCGCGTTGATGTTCTTTTCGCACTTCGCCAGCGTCCGCAGAAAGTGCCCGAACAATAGGACCGTCGCCAATCCGCAGACAAGGATGGTCAACGGAGTATGGCTATTGTGCTGCGCCTCGACGGCCTCTGTCTTGGTCAAAGTCAGCACTCATGTGCGCCCATAGACCTCGATGGTTTGCGTCCGGGTGTACTTTGATGCGGCAAACGCGTTCCCGTCACTATAAATCGTGTTGCCCGCGTCCTGCATCGTCACCGCAAAGGCACCGTCGCCTTTGGCACCTAAATCGGCCAAGGCCTGCTCCATAAAGAACGGCGCATAGACCCAGTCAACGTGCGACGCGATCCGCTCTTCTTTGGTGGTCGGGATTGGGCTGTGCGCATAGATCGGGCGTAGCAACAACCCGCCCACCTTTTTCTGCCGGCCCTGCACAAGCGTGATTGGCCTGGCCACGCGTGGCAACCCGCTGTCAAGGGCAGTGATCGCGGCAATGGGGCGTGTGGGTTCAAAGGCAATATCCAGCCACCGCGCTGTGGCATTGCGCTCCGAGGGTTTGATAAAGCGGACGATCATCCTGTTCGCAAGCCCGGTTTGGGTATGCACGACCAGCTCCGGCTCTCCGCCCTTGCGCACGTTTGCCATCAGGTCCAACAGTTCTGGACCGTCGGTCGGTTGCGCCAGTCCCAGGGGCAATGCACCCGGTAGCGGTTTTCGATATCCAGCGCTTCAACATAGGTCGCCCAGTCCTGGGCCGACACCCTGTCTTAGGCTTCAAAGAACGCCGCAAGGGAATTAAGGCTCAGCAGATAGCTGTCCATGCGCATGACGGCTGTCATTGAAGGTCGCCCCATGGGCCGACTCGCCGCGCCGTTGTGCTATCTGCTGCGCATAAAAGGCCAATGAGACCGTCAATCCGATACAGATCAGTGAAATGAGCAGATGGATGCGAAAGGTGAATATAACCGACATATCTCAAAATGGTTAACTTTGCCTTTCATTTCGGTCTTTCGTCTGCTTTCTCGAGGTGAAGACGAAACGCGAAATCGCAAAAATCACTTCAGCCCACACTGTGCCATTTATGCATTCGCGTGTATCTTTACCGTGCCTTATATGATTTGTGTGATACACGCATAAGTAGTGTTACGGTTTTAAGTGATCTTACGGGTGCCCCATTTAAGCCACAATCCTCAGCAATAAAATAATTGGGCCAGTTATTGGAGCCATGGCCATAATTGTTCGAATAAAATAGAATTCCCTGGGTTGTATTTTGTATAATTTGCTCTACTTAAAGGGAAATTGAAAAATCTTGCGCATCACCCCAAGGGTCAGATAAAAAATCGTGCGCATCACCTAAAATGACGCGATTGGCAGAAAGGTCTGACCCATGCGAATCCTGGCAATCGATGACGACCAGTTTATCCTTGAACTGTTGAAGGAGATCATTAGTCACATCGGGGATCATACGCTGGAAACGGCGGAATCCGGCTCAGAAGCGCTGGCCATAATCCGTGATGCGCCCGCGTTCGATTGTATCCTGCTTGATTTTCAGATGCCAAAAATGAACGGCGTCGAAGTCTGCCGCGCCGTGCGCCTGATAGATGGGTACGATCAGACGCCGGTCGTCATGCTGACCGCCATGTCGGAAAAGCGCTATATCGACGCGGCCTTCCTTGCGGGTGCAACGGACTACATCAACAAACCGTTCGAAATTTCCGACCTGCGCGTGCGCCTCGGTGTGATCAGCTCTTTGGTGGCTGCGCGCCGCGAAAGCGGGATGATCCTTTCGCCGATCTCGTCGGGCGACCAGGCCAGCGTCGCCAGCACGCCACTATCTCTGTACCAACCGTTCGAAATTCGCGATATCGAGGGTGTTGTAGATGTTGTGGCGCTTGAAAACTATGTCTCAAAACTGTCCCGGTCCCGCCTGTTTGGCTCCAGCGTGTTTGCCGTATCGATCCGCCGGATCGAACAGCTGTTCATGCAGATCACGCCTTTCGACTTTCAGTGCATGCTCGTAGACGTGGCAGAGGCGCTGTCCGATACGCTTGGATCCCAGAACTTCATCGCCGCCTACGCGGGCAGCGGGTCGTTCGTGTGTGTGGTAGAGGGCTCGAAGATCTATAATTACCCCGAATTCACCGATCGCCTGAACCTGGCAATCCAGCGACTGGAAATGCATTGCAGCACCGGCGCACCGCTACGCGTCCGTGTCAGCACCGGACAAGCCAGCCGCATCATGTGGCAATCGGGCACAACCGCGCTTGACCTGTTGTCCCACGCGGTCAACAGCGCAGAGCGAGAGGCCAGCCGTGTTGAAAAGCAATTGGATGACTTCGGGTGCGATGGAGCATCAGCTTGATGGATCAGCACATCTTTGAGGCGGGCATGTCCCGCCTGAAAAAGCTTTTCGTACAAACGCATTACCAGCGTCACGACCGCCTTGAATATCTTGTCACCAAGCTGCAGCAGGCCGAATCGCCCGCCGCCACCGCGGCAGAGGTCGAAGACATCCTGCACAAGATTGCCGGCACGGCAGGGTCCGTCGGGTTCAAGAAACTGGGCGATGCCGCCCAGCAGGTCGAAGTGTTTTTCCGCGACCACCCCACCAGCAAAGGCAGCGCCGACCGCGCCGCCATGGTGCAGGTGCTTAACGCATTCCTTGATGTCTCGCTTGGGTTATGCGACCCGCTGGAACAGCTTACACCGCGCAACCATGACGATGACTTTGACAAAGTGTCAGGCACCGGTCTGTGACAAGGAGCCTTGTGCCGTCCCGGACGCGGCTCCTTTCGGCCCGGCGTCCAGACACATTCATTCCAGAATAGCAGTCACCTTGACAAGCCTCACGCTGGGATCGTAATGCGCCGCGGTCGTGGTCAGTAGGTTGACAAGGTGATGCTACACATATTCCACGACGAATCCCGACTTTGCCCCCAGTACTAGCACACCATCCCGCAGATCCACCTGAACCAATTGCGCAAACCAAGCAGCATAGGTCGCAGGATGATCCAGCAAGAGCTGCCCGGCGACCGTGGCCCACAGGTTGCCATCGCTTATTGGTGCGGCCACGGGACGTAGTTGCACCACATTGCTGGCGGCGGTCTGCGTTTGTGCCTCGGCTGCCATCCGGTCAACGAAGTCATGGCCGATATCAGGCCAGAAGGTTTTGGTAGCAATCAGGACCTGCGCCATGTCGATGCGGTGTTTGGCCACCCTGCCCCGTGCGCCTGGCCGTGATACCACCACCCAGCCAAGAGTGCGCATCGCCGCCATCTCTTGCTTGGCGGCGCGTTCCGTGACGCCCCACATGCACGCGATCTCGCGTTGGCCGACGCAACAGGTACAGCTGCGCCAGTTGTAAAGAGTCGTGATTAGGAGGCTCAGCCTCAAAGCCAGACGCGCATTTGCCCCGCCACCCTGTGCCGCCGAAATCAAAAGTGCAGTGATGACATCATATTTGACCGCAGCTGCATGCGGCCTTGTCGGCTTACCGCGCCTTGCATGCCGAAGGTGTCGGTGACTGGTCTGCGATCCCGGCGCTGGTGCTGCCGGCGAGCGAGGATGTGTCGGGCCTGTATCGCTGAATGGTGGACGGGAACGTGATGCAAAAGGACCTGTCATTCGCCGAGATGACTCAGGCTGCGACATACTGTGCTGACGATCCGGGAACCGATGCTAATGATCTGAAGGCTGACGTGGCGCGGTTGTTCCAGTCGATACCCTATTCCAAGCGCAGTTATATCCGCGCCGTTGCTCTGTGATGGAAACGTTGGGGCCGGATCTGAACTATCCGACCGAAACCCGGCGGGCCCTTGGGGTGCGCCTGGCGCAGGAGCTTGATGCAGAGTCGGGTCTGGCCTGGCGGATCAAGGACGAGCTGAATGACTGGGAGGCGCTGTCGATCATGGACGAGCTGGGCGTTTTGCGCCGCTTTGTCGGGCTGGACCAGTACGAGTTGGTGGATCTAGCGGCGAAACTGGCCAAGGCTTCGCGAAGCGGGGCAGGTTATGCGGGCAAGACCAAGGCGACCTTTGATCGGCGCACGCGGCAGGGCAGGGCAGGGTGAAGTGCCCCGCAGCGATGGGACGGTTAGAGATTATGATCGACCGTGACTTTTCCAGCATGGACCGGGCGCGCTTAGAGCGAGCGATTGCGACGCTGATCGACGGTCTGGACTGAAAACCTAATCCGCGGATAAGGTTTCCCCGGCGCGGTAGGGTGGGGGGCTTTGCTGTGCTGCGGGGGCTGCAAAGCGGAAGGGGCAGGCTGCCCGTTGATGGGGCGGCATTGGCTTGGTGTCCTGCCGCTCTTTGTTCGTTAATAAGAGTGATTTGCGAGATTATTGTGTTGCTAGGCCACATTTGATACGAAGTGAACTCTGGAAAAATCATATTTTTGCCCGAATCAGACTATAAAGGGATAGCGCGTGGCACTTTTGCCCGCGCGCCTAGTGGGCCTATTGGCTGTGATCTAAGTGAATTCCTATACCGGAGTCTAAATGCGTTTTTTTGCACATACCGTAGCCCTTGAATGGGCACCTGGGTCGCCGCGCGGTAGCTCGCAGCAGCGCGCGGTACGGGGCGCGGGCTGCGCAGCTGAAATGCGCAAGGGCTGGTCATGATCAGGCCCTTCAGCATTTTTACGCAAGCGAGACGAGAACGGTTTTTGTTGCGGAATTTGCAGGACTACGCCCGCGCCGTCGAGACACTGACCTGGCAGCGGCAGAGCATACTTTTGGGCGTTTCGATCTTGACCGGTTGGTTCTTTTACCCGAGCTGGGCGTTGTTGTTTTTTGCCATCAGCAATCTGTGCGAATTTATCGATCTGGTGCTGGCGCGCCGCGTGGGACGAATCAAGCACGGTGACATGCTCGCCGCCAATAGCGTCTATGCTGGTTTCCTTGCCAATACGGTCGTCAGCTCGCTGACGATCTGCGTCTACACGATTTGGGTCGCAGGACAATCGAGTGGTG
>CAWUXN010000271.1:0-12799 GCA_963926415.1 uncultured Loktanella sp. | reverse complement strand
TCCGCTTCTTCCCCGGACAGAAACTCCAGCAATCGGGTCTGAATGTCGCCATGGATAACCTCGACCCCTGCTTCGTCGATAAAGGCACCGTCCAATTCCTGCGTCAGCTTGCTGGGCAGGTTGGTGCCTGCAGTGGTGGTGCAAAAGGCATCGGCTTGCGCCTGCGATGGAAAGTTCGCGCCAAACAGATGTAGTTGCAGATGCCCCGAATTAAGATGCACGGGCGCATGGGGCTGTTCCTGCCGGGTGCTTTCAGCCGGAATTAGCTTGGTCGCATCGCGCAACCCGCGCCGCGCAATATATTGCATCAGTCGGTTCAATGGAGCGTTCAGGTTCATATGCAGCGGCCTCCGTCGATTTCCAGCGCGGTGCCGGTAATTAACCCGGCAGCGTCACTACACAAGAATGTTGCGGCGGCACCAAGGTCAGACGGTGTCGAAAACCGGCCCATCGGTATGGTAGCCAAGAATTTCGCCCGCAATTCGGGCGTATCGCCGCCCATGAAGCTGGGCAGCAGTGGCGTATCCCCCGCGACCGGGTTCAGGGCATTCACCCGAACGCCGTACGGGGCCAGTTCGATCGCCATCGCTTTTGTCGCCGTGATCATCCAGCCCTTGGACGCATTATACCAGTTTAGGTTTGGGCGGGGCGACACCCCCGCGGTCGATGCGATGTTCAGGATTGCGCCAGCGCGCCGTGCCTTCATGGCGGGCACGAAATGGCGGGCAGTCAGGTAGACGGATTTGGCGTTCACGGTCAGCACGCGGTCGAATTCTGCCTCGGTCACCTCCTCCATCGGGGCGGGCAGATGGGTGGTGCCTGCGTTGTTCACTAAAATATCGATGTGGCCAAACACGTCGCTGGCATCATAGGCTAGTTGCGCGACAGAGGCGTTGATTGCCACGTCGGTGACAGTATGAAAACCATCCACCTCTTGCGCAATGGCGCGGGCTGCATCAGCGTCGATATCGGCCACCAAAACGCGCGCGCCCGCAGCGGCAAAAGCGCGTGCAATCCCCGCGCCAAAACCGGACCCGCCGCCCGTCACGATTGCAGTTTTGCCAGCCAATATACCCATACGCTGCAGACTGGCGCGGCGGGTCTTGCCTTGCAAGCGGTTTGGCGTAATCTGGCCGGGCAAGTGGCGATGGCGTCGCCACATCTGACTGCGCAAGTGTCCTGAACGCCGGGGCCTTTCGGGGTCAGCATGGCCTCGTGTTAAAGGGGTCTAAAACTATGGAACGTCCGGAATTTTACCGTTTTCACCAAGGCGACCGTGTCTTGCCGTTCGCCGCATCTGAATACAATGCGCGTCTGGCAGGGTTGCGCCGCATTATGCAGGATGCGGGCATCACCGCCTGCGTGCTGACGTCGATGCACAGCATCGCCTATTATAGCGGCTTCTTGTATTGTAGCTTTGGCCGGCCTTACGGGCTTGTAGTCACCATGAGCGACAGTGTTACGATCAGCGCAGGCATCGATGCGGCGCAGCCGTGGCGGCGGTGTCATGGCGACAACATCACCTATACCGACTGGCAGCGCGACAATTATTGGCGGGCCATCGCGTCGGTCACCGGCTCCGGGGCGTCCATTGGGATTGAAGGTGATCACCTGACGCTGGTGCAGCGCGAAAAGCTGGATACATTCCTTGCGCCGAAGGCCGTCATCGACGCCGCCCCGCTGGCCATGGCGCAGCGGATGCACAAAAGCGCGGCAGAGCTTGATCTGATCCGCCACGGTGCGGCCGTTGCCGATGTCGGTGGTTATGCGATCCGCGATGCCATCCGGGTCGGTGTGCGGGAAATCGATGTCGCCATGGTGGGCCGCGACGCGATGGAGTTGGAGATCGCAAGGCGGTTTCCAGATGCGGAATACCGCGACACCTGGGTCTGGTTTCAGTCCGGCATCAATACCGACGGTGCACATAATCCGGTTACGTCACGGGTGCTTCAGTATGGCGATATCCTGTCTCTGAATACCTTCCCCATGATCAGTGGCTATTACACTGCGCTGGAACGCACGCTGTTTGTGGGCGAAGTCGATGACGCATCCCGCAAGGTCTGGGATGTCAATGTGGCTGCCCATGAATTGGGCATTAGCCTGCTAAAGCCTGGCGCGTCCTGTGCGGATGTGACGAACCAGATCAATGCCTTCTTTGCAGAGCGCGACATGCTGCAATACCGCACATTTGGCTACGGCCATTCATTTGGCGTGCTGTCACATTATTACGGACGCGAGGCGGGGCTGGAACTTCGAGAGGATATCGACACGGTATTAGAGCCCGGCATGGTTATCAGTATGGAGCCGATGTTGACCATTCCGCAGGGCCAGCCCGGTGGGGGCGGCTACCGAGAACATGACATCATGATCATCACAGAAGACGGGAACGATAACATTACCGATTATCCCTATGGGCCGTCATTCAACGTTGTTTGACTGATTGAAACATAACTTGGGGCGGCACTGCATTGCCATTTCGTCGCATACTGATAATTAGTATTTGAATCTTATTTGTGGTGCTGCCCTAATGACCCCTTTAAATATCCTGAATCGCAGGTCTTTCGGGGCTATGCTACTTGCTTCCTCTGCTGCGGCCTGTGCGCCGGGCATTCCTGAATCAGCCCCCAAATCGCCGCAGGCGAACTGGCTGCCTGAATACGCCCCTTTGCGCGACGCCGGCTATGACTTGCCGGGTATTCCGATGGAATACACCCAAGGCATCAACCGCCGGATGGAAGGCATCTATACCGGCGAAGCGCCTGCAGGTTCGATCGATGTCGATCCCTATGCGAAATTTCTGTACCATGTGAAATTCGACGGCACTGCGACGCGCTATCCCGTCGGTGTTGGCCGTCAGGGGCGCACGCTGTCAGGTCTCGCTACGATCCAGTTAAAAAAGGCTTGGCCGGGCTGGACGCCGACGGCAAACATGCTGCGTTCAGAGCCTGAGGTGTATGGCTCTTTCGCTGGCGGCATCCCCGGCGGTCTGCGTAGCCCGTTGGGCGCACGCGCACTTTATATCTATCGCAATGGCCGCGACACATATTACCGAGTGCACGGCACAAACGATCTGGGCAGCATCGGCAATTCCGGTTCTGCCGGCTGCATTCGCCTGTTCAACCAAGACATCATTCACCTGTTCAACAACGTCACGACCCCACTGACCATCCACATCCGGTCAGAGTCGGAATCGATGCGAGTTGACCCGGAATATTACAATCGCGGTAGCGAACTGCCGCCCAAAATCCTCAGCGCAGACGAGTTGCTGGGGACGGAGGCCGTGGCGAACGACAAGACTCCGGACCTGTCGCATCTGACGCTGAACTAGGCCTGCTATCGTCCGAAAAATGCCCCAAACGCATGGGATGCGTATTGGTATATAGAACGTGAATCCTTATCTTGGGATCACGTTTGGCATGTGAGGGACCGTGATGACGACGTTTGACCAGCAGATTGAAGACAGCCAGGAGCAAGTCGCTGCGGCGCAGGGCAAGATTGCGGCGCTGACTGGCCGGATCGAAGATGCCCGTCAGAAAATGGCCGCTGGCACTGATATCAGCATCGATATCGAGAACGCGACGCTGGACGACGTGCACGCCCACACCGACCTGATGAACGCGAATATCGCGGAACTGATCATGGGTCTGGACGACGTGACCGCTGGCTTTTCACGCGACTTTGAAGAAATGCGATCCAAGACGACTTCGGAAAAGTTGATCGGTTTCTTTTCCAAGGGCAAATCCGATTCAATGCGTGAAGTGCGGATGCGTCAGGCCAGCGTTGACGACAAATTGCAGGATCTGATTTCCAAGTCCGACGTCATCACGCGCCTGCTGCAAGGCCAACTGGAAGTGCTGAACGACCAAAAGGCTCGCGTCGAAGGCAACCTGACCACCACCCTGTCCGACCGCGAAATTGCCGTGACAGAGCTGGAGCGCGTGCGCGCTGAAGTGCAGAGCATGGACCCGGCGATCATCACGCTGGAGAACAAGATCAGCGTTGAACAGGATGCCAGCGTGCGCACCAAGCTGGAAAGCGAGCTTGCCGCGCTGAACACCCGCTATAACGAGCTGGTACAGGCGGAACAGGTACAGCTGGCGCAGTCCCAGACCCTGGAGCGCTATATTGAGAAAGGCAAAACCTGGATCGACAGCCTGCAGAACCAGGCGGCGACGCAGATGGTGCTGATCAACAAACTGCAGACAGACACTAAACAACGTGTGGTGCTGTATGACGCCCTGTCCAAGTCGCTGAAAACAGCGCAGCAGCAGGACGTGGCCCACCGCATCAACGAGATCGGTGTAAAAACGGACCAAGAAGCGCAGACCGCTATGGCCGCCATCGGTGCCGCGACCAACAGCCGGATGGCTGACATGCTGGAAGAGCACGGCGACCACATGGTCTTTGCCCGCGATGTGCTGGAACAGAAGGCGAAGGCGGACGACCGGTTTATGCGGCGGTTCGCGAAGATCGTGGAGAAGCACGATAGCAATCAATATGGCTCGTAATAAGCAGGTCGCGGCGACGTGATGACGGACAGCGATCTCGCCCTTGACCACTTCAAACTGGAGGACACCCATGTCACCCGGCGATATTTCGACAAGTTCGCCCGGATCACGCGGCATCTGACGCAGGTTGCGGCCACGATGCAGACCGAAGGGCGGTTGTCCAAGGCGGATATCGGGGCTTTGACTGGTTATCTTGCGGGGCTGAACCACAGCTTTACTGCGCTGGCGCATAAGTATCAGTTTGCCGGTCGCGCGTCCCATGCGGGGCAGTTGACCATCGACCGCGTTGAAAGCGGGTTTCCAGTCTATCAAGAGCTATTGGCGATGGCTAATGATGCGCTGCAAGCGCGGCAGCATTTGGCGGGGATGCCATCCGCTGATGATCTAAAGGCGCAGATGATCCGCCAAATCGTTGGCGATCTGACGATCCCGACGCGCCTGCAATACGCGCTGTCCCAGCGGCTGTATTACGAAGAATTGGTAAAGGGCGGACAGTTTTGGGCCCGTAACGACCCGCAGGCCGTGTACTTGTCTAACCGAGACGACCGTCGGCATTTTCTGGTGCACTGGGCGGTCTATGACAGTCAGGTGAACCTGCCGACGCTGTACCTGATGGATGTCGAAGACACGGGCCGGATTGGCCTGCCAAAGGATGATCGCCGTTGGCCCATGGCGCAGACGCACCTGATGGCACAGTCGATTGCCGGGTTGAAACTGATGACCATTGCAACCGGGTTCGATGCGGATTTCGATGATCTGCACCCTGTGCGCCTGCGCCGTTTCCACCTGGGACCGATGTATTCCAGCGCCTTTACCCAGCAGAATGGTCCCCTGCGCGAGGTTCTGGAACAAGCACAAAGCCCAGTGGGCGAAGATTGGGCGCTGGTTTGGACCGAAGAGGATTTGCAGACCGAGCGGGTCGAGCAGGTCAAATCCGGCTGGTTTGGCAAGGTGGAACGCCAGATCTTTGCCCGCGATCCCTTTGATGTGGGTGCGCAGGACCGGGGCGTCAGCCGGATGGATCGGTCGATCATCATGCCCGCGCGACCCTATCAGGCGCTCGCTGAACGGCACCCCGCGGGCTTTGATGATGTGCGTAAGTTCGTGGTGGGCGACGATGGGCGTGTGAGAGGCTACCGGTAGTGCCGATGGAGGTGCTTGAGCCTCCGGCGGGAGTATTTAAATCAAGATGATGGAGTGGCCATGAGCGAGACTGGTAACCGAATGGAACTGCGCGAGGCGGATATTCGTGCGCATTATGCGGCCGCGCTGGCGTTACTGGACCGACTGGATCATGCGCCGCGACTGGTGGCGGCCTTTGCTCCGGCACCCGCGCAAGAGCGCTCCTCCGGCATTGGCACGCGGCGTGCGTTTCGCAGTACGACTCCGGGTCTGGTGACGCGGCGGACGGTTGCCAGCGATGGAGTTGCCTTGCGCGAACGGATTGCGGCGATCGCGGGTGGTGATCTGGTAACACCGGTGCAAGCGCAGGTCACGCAGGCCCTGCGGCGCGGCATTGCCATCGCCATGGGTATTGCAGACCATTTCGCTGATCGCACTGGGCTGGCCGCGTTGAAACGCGCGAGCCTTGACGGCACCCTGTCTGAAGACCGCCGTGCCGGGTTTGTGCAACTGCTGGAGGCAGAGGCGGTGATTTCGCTGTTTGTGCTCGCCTCTGCCGCCGGGTTTCAGTTGGCTGATCAAGCGGGCACCGCAACTGTCGATTTATCCGAGGTCGAAGAGGTCCTGACTGACAACGCCCCCCTTGCGCTGAACGGGGCCCTTTGGGAGTTGGATCAGGATATCGCGATGTTTGCGCAAGACGACGACACGCTGGTCGCGACTGTCATGGCCTTCTGTGATGCGCTGGCCGAGAAGGTCGCAGCGCGGGCGGTGGTTATGCCGGGGCTGGAAGCGTTCACGCAGGCGACATGGCATGTAGCTGCTGATGATTTCACTGTGCATGGTTTTGCAGCGCCCCATGCGCGCAAAAGCACCAAACTGAACATGAGCTTCAAGACGCCAGAGCAGGTCGTGGGCAACCACATCGCCAAAGCGCAGGCGCTGCGGCTGTCGAGAATGCTGATGGCCTATGATTTCGACCGTCGGATGAACCCGTTTGCCGATTTGGGCGGCTTTATCTTTACCTTCATGGGTGACGGTAAGCCGGGGACGGGCAAGACGACGCTAATCCAGATGATGGCGGGCCTGATTGCGGGCTATTGCGATACGGCGGGCTATCCGTTCCGCTATCAGAATCTGAGCACGGACAATATCGATAGCTATCAGGGCAAGTCGGGGCAGAACGCCAAGGCGTTTATCACCAACATCATCGACCCCGCCGTTATTGGTTTTGGTACCATCGACGATATCGATCAGCTGGCTGGCAAGCGTGGGGACCGGCAATCGAGTGCTGGCCAACTGGAAATCACGGCCGTCCTGATGGAGAGCTTTGCAGGTGCCAATACGGTCGTACGTGGCAATTGCACCTTTGGCATGTTCAGCAACTATCCCGATAACGTCGATGATGCCCTGCGCCAACGCGCTGGGGCGCGGTTTTTGGTAGATGGGCCGCAGAGCCGCGAAGATTATATCGATATCCTGTCACTGCTGATGGGCAAGAACCACGACATCCCGCTGGGCGATCACGACGCCTTTGCCGCGCAGGTCATCCAAAAAGCTGTGGCTGCTAGCTATGCCAGCCACGCGCGCCCCCATGAAGAGGGTCTGTTACGGGTGTTTGAACGGGTGCAGGCGCGGCATGGCGATCTAAATACGTTGGCCAAGCTGGGCACCTATCTGAAAGCCATTCAAGAGGCTGACGAGCGGTTCACGGGCCGGGCGATTAAGAACATCACCGACGCGGTCAAGGTGCGGGCGATGGACTTTGAACTGCCCGACGACTGGATGGACCAGCCGGATATGTTCCTACGGCAGGACTATGAGACGAAACTTGGGATGATCCGCGAGCTGCGCAAGCCGATCACGACGGACATGGTACTGCAAGAAATCAATCGCTACGCCGATAGCGAATTCCGCTATGCTGACAAGTCGGATGAGGTCGCCATCGACAATGCGGTGCGCGAGATGCAGCGCATGGATGCCGCCCGTAAACGCTATGCCGCCGGGCTGGGTGCATGACTGAAGGGCTGCTGATTCCTGCTATTCTGCTTGGGCTGCTGGGGTGGCTGGTGCCTAAACTCTGGTCCATGGTCCTGCCAGAGGGGTTTCCTGCGCTGGCCGCTAATGCGGTGCTGTCGGCAGCGGTGCTTACCGGGATAACGGCCCTGTATTTTATGGGCGTCTATTGGGCGGCTGGTGTAACTCTGGCGCGGCTGATTGATCAGGGTGTCATTGGAAACGTCGTCTATTTCGGGCGATTGGGATTGGCCGCAGCGATCATCTGGGCCCCGATGATGGGGATTGCGCTGATGGGCTTGCCGCGCACTTGGGTGCGGATAACATGGTGAGGGGCACAAGATGCACCGTTTGATCAACAAGGGCCTGATGTTCGGCAACTTGTTCCGTGTCGACAGC
Source organism: uncultured Loktanella sp. (assembly GCA_963926415.1). GTDB lineage: Bacteria > Pseudomonadota > Alphaproteobacteria > Rhodobacterales > Rhodobacteraceae > Loktanella. The sequence goes on along the minus strand of CAWUXN010000271.1, from coordinate 4,754 downwards.
CCGCCACTGGTCGCGCGCTATAACAGGGCGCTGCTTTCGCTGACCGGCAAGCAGACCGGGCTGGGTGAGTTTCACATCGACATCTCGGGGTTCAGTCCCGAAATCGGCGAAGAGCTGGGCGACCCGTCGTATCTGAACCCGCGCGGCGTGAACCGGCAGTTCATACTGCTGAGTATCAACCAGGTCAGCGCTCCGCTGCTGGACGCAAAGTTCTCTCATAGCCGCACGATCCTGCGGCAGTTTATCGTCGAAAACAAAGCGGCGCTGTTCACGCTGACCGCCAAAGATGCGGTGGCGGGAGAGTTGCTGAATTCCGTCCATAGCGCCGACACCCCGGTGCAGCTGTTTGATATCCGCCGGATCACGATTGAGGCGGATACGACCGCAGGCACGATAGAGGCTTCAGAACGGCTCGGCGGTATGATTGATCAATTCACCACGCGCCCGGACGGTTGGTTCGACGATGTCCTGATCGCCAAGATGATTGATCTGGCGAAGGACACTGGGGACGTCACGCGCAACCCCGTGCGCCTGAAACACATGACGTTCGAGACGCCGGATTTTTGGACAGCACTGTTCGGGGGACTTTATGTTTTCCGGAGCATGGACCACCCGGCTGTCATCGCCATGGGGGACGTGGATGCCTTGGGGGAACTACCTGTCTCTCCGGTGGTCGGGGCGGTGGAACGGGGCGATATAGCGACGTTCTTGAAACTGAACGATCTGGTCGAACCGGTGGCTCAGGCCAAAAGTCAGCAGGTCGCCGATATCCTGCGCCGCAAGATGGATTTCATGGTGGCCGATATCGCTTCAAAGCTGGGTGCCGATCTGGCCCAAACCTCGGCCCGGCAGATGCGGCAGTTGGCGCGGCAACACGCTGACGCGCTGCCGTCCGCATGGCACACGCTGTCAGCCCTTGTGCGCTGGACAGAGAATGGCGCGCCATGGCCGCGCATCACCAGTGACGACGCCGGATATTTCTATACCCTTCGCGCACGGCCTGGACGTCACGCGGATCTTGTCAATATGCTGCTCTCGGAACTGACCCCGCTGGATGCGCGGCAGTTGTTCATCTGTCACAAACAGGCGTTTTACGCGGCCTATGCGACCTGGCCCGATGCAAAACGCGATTTCGTGGTAGAGATGCTGTCAAAGGAGTATCTGGCGGACAAGGTCGGCACCCGAGAGTCCTTGTTCGGGGCCATGCCTGACGCACCGCAAACACCACCGGACCTGCCCAAGCGGCGCGGCCCCTGGGGATAGGTGACAAGATGATTGCATTTTTAAAATTGATCTTCTTTGGTCTTGTCGGGCTAAGTATCGTCTACCTTTCGCTGTCGGTTTTTTCCGCATCCTTGAGACGCGAACGGCTGGAAAAAGAATATGACGCCGATCCTGTGCCAGGGCAGACACGCGATGACTACGTCGAAACCGGCATGGCGGCTTATCGCACCAGTATGCGGCCAAAGCTGCTACTGCTGGTCTATGTCGTGCCTGTGGCGATCTGGGGCGGCATCGTCTATGTGATCAACACAAACTAACCCAAGGCGGAAGAGACTTCGATGCGCATTTTGGCTTTCCTGTTCCGGCTGCTGCCAATCCTGATGGTGGGCGTTGTGTTGCACTATGTGCTGCCGCAGCACGATATCGTGCGTGTGGTGAATACCTATCAAGAGCGGCAGGATCTGAACGACTGGACCCGGATCTTCTGGTCCGATCCAAGCCCGCAGTCCGCGACGCTGGTAAACCGCGACGTGCAGTTCATCCAGACCGTGCGGAAAAAGACATTCCTTCTGGGGTTCATCCAGCGCGATACGACTGAGGTTATGGTTTATCGCAACGAGGATACGGGCTGGGGCTGGCCGTTCTATTTCAAGTTCGACACCGCAAGCCTGCAGACTGAAGCCGACGATCTGCGCTCTACCCCGGAAAACCCCAAGTGGGCCCTTATCACCCATTACGGCTGGCGCAACGGCTACTTTTCCGCCTTTCCGAACGCGATCGCGATCCGTCCGGTGTCCAGTCCGGATGAGACGGTTATTCCGTGGTTCAATATCGTATTCTTTGTGATTGTGATTTTCCTGATCGGCATGGTCAGGGCAATGTGGTTCCAGTTCCGCGAACGCATGATCGACCCGGCGATGGATGCCGCAGGGGACCGCATGGACATTGCACAGGCGCGCATGGATGCGCGCCGGTCGCGCATGCGGCGGTGGTTTGACAGTTGGAAGCCAAAAGACCGCCGCTAAAGATTTTTCTACGAAAAATAAGGGGGGCCAGCCCCCCGAGGTGTTTTTGACTAGAAGAAGTGGCTATCCCATCTTCTGGCGCGATGATCAGGCCCCGTAAGGGATCCAGATATTCTTGACCTCTGTCGCGTGCGGCAGGATTGCCTTGGTGTTGTCCCGGCTCCAGTCCAGTGCGCCGCACCATGTGCGTTTCAGATTGCCTGCGGCTGCGGTCTCGATCCCTTTGGTCAATGCGGGATCGGCAAAGGACCAGACCGTGTCGATATCCATATGCCGCGCCATCGGATCAGCCAGATCGGCATGATTGCCAGTCAGGATGTTGACGACACCGCCCGGCAGGTCGGACGTGTCCAGCACCTGATACAGATCCGTAGCAATCAGCGGAAACGGCTGAGAGGCGGCAAGGATCACACGGTTGCCCATCGCGATGGCCGGTGCCATTGCGCTGATAAGGCCCAGCAGGGGCGCATCGTCCGAGCATAGAATGCCAATGGTGCCAACGGGTTCCTTCATCGCCAGCGCCACGCCCCGGATCGGCACGTCATGCACCTGACCGTCGTATTTATCGGCCCAAGCCGCGGCGCTGAACAATCGGCTGATGCTGGTCGCAACTTCGGCGATGCCATTATTGCCAGTCAGCGCGCTGAGGCGCTTGGCGAACTCGTCCGAGCGGGCGGACAGGTTTTCAGCCATGTAGTAAAGGATTTGCGCACGCAGGTGTCCGCTGGATTTTGCCCAACCCTTGGCGGCATTGCACGCCTCGACCGCGTTGCGCAGGTCCTTGCGACTGGCAAGGCTAGTGTGTCCCAGCAGCGCGCCCTTGTGGCCATAGATGGCGCGGGAATAGCCGCTGTCAGGCCGCGCCTGCTTGCCGCCGATATAAAGCTTTGCGGTGCGGTCCAGCCCATCGCCGCCGCCGTCACCGGTAAAGGCTGGTATGGCGCGTCCCTTAGCTGGTGCAGCGGTCGATTTGGTATAACCTGCCAGCCCCTCCCAGCCGCCCTCGCGGCCAAAGCCGCTTTCGCGCACGCCGCCGAAACCGGCCGCGGCGTCCATCATGTTGGTCCCATTGACCCATACGATCCCGGCGACCAGCTTTGGCGCGACGTCCAGCGCCAGATTGATGTTTTCCGACCAGACAGAGGCCGCGAGGCCGTAGCGCGTGGAATTGGCAATCTCGACCGCCTCGACCGGGGTGCGGAAGGTCGTGGCGACCAGCACGGGGCCAAAGATTTCCTGCTGCATCAACGGCGACGCCGGGGCGAGGCCGGTGATCAGCGTGGGTGGAAAATAGCAGCCATCGGGGGCGGTAGTTTGAAACGTTTCGCCCTCTGGGTGGGCGGCGAGCATGTCCCGAATCCGCGCTTGCTGGCGCGGATGGACGATGGCACCGATGTCGATGCATTTGTCCAGCGGATCGCCAATGCGCAGCCCGATCATGCGCGCCTTCAGCTTGGTGTAGAAGACATCTGCAATGCCTTCCTGAACCAGCAGCCGAGAGCCGGCGCAGCAGACCTGCCCTTGATTGAACCAGATCGCATCGACGACGCCTTCGACCGCGCTGTCGATATCCGCATCCTCGAACACGATGTAAGGGCCCTTTCCGCCCAGCTCCAGGCTCAGCGCCTTTCCGGTACCTGCCGTCAGTTCGCGGATGCGGCGGCCGACGCCGGTCGATCCAGTAAAGGCGACCTTGTCCACGTCAGCGGTGACGATCATTTCGCCCACTTCGCCGTCGCCGGTCACGATATTAACGACGCCCGGCGGCACACCGGCCTGATTGCAGATGTCGGCGAACAGCAGGGCGGTCAGGGGTGTCCACTCGGCGGGCTTGAGTACGACCGTATTTCCCATCGCCAGGGCTGGCGCGATCTTCCACGCCAGCATAAGCAGAGGGAAGTTCCACGGGATTACCTGACCGCACACGCCCAGCGCCTGCCGGTTGGGCAATTCGTCCGCCATCAGCTGCGCCATGCCCGCATGATAATAGAAATGCCGTACGGCTTGCGGCACGTCGATGTCGCGGGATTCGCGGATTGGCTTGCCGTTGTCGAGCGTCTCTAGCACGGCGAACAGGCGCGATTGCTTTTGCAGGATCCGGGCAATAGCATAGAGCACCTTGGCCCGCGCATGTCCGTCCTTGGCCCAGGCTGGCTGTGCCTTGCGTGCCGCTTTGACCGCCGCGTCCACGTCGGCCTTTGTGCCTTGGGTGACCTGTGCCAGCAGCGTGTCTGTGGCCGGGTTCATCACGGCAAAAAGTGTGCCGGGGCCGGTCCAGGCACCGCCGATAAAGTGACCGAAGTCACCCTTCGACGCCAGCCATGCCAGCGCTTCCTTGCTGCTTTCAGGTGCGGGGCCGTAGTCCATGGTCTCAAAGATCTCCTTGACGGTCATAGCGCAGTCCCTGTCATCATCTTGCCAAAAATTCTCAAAACCGGCCTTACCCGATCGCGTGACGCCAGCTGGCAGAATAATTGCCAGTGACGTGGTGTTCTAATTGCCGTT
>CAWUXN010000270.1:0-5320 GCA_963926415.1 uncultured Loktanella sp. | reverse complement strand
CAGAATGGGAAAGCGGGCCAGTGCGCCGCCAAGTTCGGGATCGGGCACGCCCAGCATCACGAAGCCCATGAACAGACCGAAAAGCGCGATGGCGGCGGCGTCGTTCAGAAGGCTCTCGCCCTCGATCAAGCGTGCCAACCGGCGCGGAGCCGAGATGGACCGGAAGATCGACACAACCGCCGACGGGTCCGTCGTTGATACAATCGCACCAATCAGCAGACAGGCCGCCAGCGGCAGGCTGCTGGCCCACGACAGTGCATAGCCGACGGACAGCGTCGCCACGACCACAGCGACGACGGCCAGAACAAGGATAGGCACCCAGTCATCAACCATCCGGCGCAGGTTCATCCCAAGGGTCGCCTGAAACAGAAGGGTCGGCAGGAAGACGTACAAAAAGACGTTCGACCGGATCGGCAGACCAAGGATCGCCTCTGCCACCGGGTTTAGCGCGTCGGTCAGGTCGGTGCGCAGAAAAAAGAGCGAACCCGATGCAATCAGAATGCCCAAAAGCGCAAGGATAACGCTGAAAGGCAACCTAAGACGCGCTGCCAACGGCTCTGCCGCGCCGATGACAAGGAAAAGCGATGCGATGACCGCGGTGATCAGAACAATGTCCATGACTTGCGGATAGCAAGTTCAGAAGTTGTTGTAACGTCTGCTCGCATGGCCAGAACACGGTTTCGTTTGACGCAGGCACGGACAGCATCGTCGCCGGCGTCGTGCCAGTCTTGCGTTGATGGGTGCCGGCTGTTGCCCGGACAAAACCGCTTGACCGACAGCAATAATATCAATATATCTTGATACATGGATAGAATTCAAGCCCTCGACGCCTTTGCAGCCCTCAGCCAAGCCACGCGGCTTGACGTCTTTCGCCTGCTAATCAAAGCAGGAGAATACGGCATGTCCTCCGGACAGATCAGCGAAACCCTTGGCGTGCGTCAGAACACGATGTCCGCCAACCTTGCGATCCTCGTGCGCTCTGGCCTGATCCGGAACACCCGTGAAGGCCGCAGCATCCGCTATTTCGCCCAGATGGACGGAATACGTGGCCTACTGGCCTTTTTGATGGAGGATTGCTGCGGCGGCCGCCCCGATCTGTGCCAGCCTGTCATCAATGAAATCGCCTGCGCCTGCTAGGCGCAGCGCAACAGCCTGAACCCTTCGCATCAGAAAGCTTAACATGACCGATTCATCGCGACCTGCCGCAGCGGGCCTTGGCCTATTCGAACGCTGGTTGTCTGTTTGGGTCGCGCTGGCAATCGGCGCAGGGCTTCTATTTGGCAACCTGTTCCCCAGTGCCTTCGCCGCCATTGCGGCGCTAGAGGTCGCGTCGGTCAACCTGCCCGTCGCAGTCCTGATCTGGGCGATGGTTTATCCAATGATGGTCGGCGTGGATTTTGGCGCGCTGCGGCAGGTGGGGGACAGGCCGAAGGGTCTGATCGTGACGCTTGTCGTGAACTGGCTGATCAAGCCCTTCTCCATGGCAGCGCTAGGTGTGCTGTTCTTCAATTACATCTTTGCCGGGTTGATACCGCCGGACGACGCGCAGGCCTATCTGGCGGGTGTGATCCTGCTGGGGGCGGCACCCTGCACGGCGATGGTGTTCGTCTGGTCGAACCTGACGCGCGGGGACGCCACCTATACGCTGGTTCAGGTCAGCGTAAACGACGTCATCATGGTCTTTGCCTTTGCGCCCATTGTCGCCTTTCTACTCGGGGCCACGAATATCGTCGTGCCCTGGGGCACGCTGCTGTTGTCAGTCGGCCTTTATGTGATGCTGCCTCTGCTGGCCGGATATCTGACGCGCCGCCGCCTGATCGCAAACGGAGGAGAGGCGGCCGTCGCTGACTTCAAGGCACGCGTACAGCCGTTTTCCATCATCGGCCTGCTGGTCACCGTGGCGCTGCTCTTCGCGTTTCAGGGAGAGGTCATCTTTGACCGCCCGCTGGTGATCGCGCTGATCGCGGTGCCGCTGCTGATCCAGTCCTATGGCATCTTTTTCCTCGCCTACGGCGCGGCACGCGCATGGGGCATCCCCTTCAACGTAGCGGCCCCCTGCGCGCTGATTGGCACATCGAACTTCTTTGAACTGGCGGTCGCCGTCGCGATCAGCCTGTTCGGCCTTGGCTCAGGTGCCGCGCTAGCCACGGTCGTCGGCGTCTTGGTCGAGGTGCCGGTGATGCTGTCGTTAGTCGCCTTTGCCAACCGCACTCAGCACTGGTTTCCCACGAAAGGATAGTCAGCATGACCGTCGTGATCCACCACAACCCGGCATGCGGCACGTCGCGAAATGTGCTGGCCATCATTGAGGCTGCGGGCGAGACGCCGGTCGTCATCCCCTATCTGGACACCGGCTGGACCCGTCCACAGCTGCTGGCGTTGTTTGCCGCCGCTGGGCTGACCCCACGCGATGCCCTGCGCACGACGAAATCCCCTGCCGCAGAATTTGGCCTGCTGGATCCTGCCGTGGATGACGATGCCATCCTGGACGCGATGATCCAGCATCCGGTTCTGGTGAACCGCCCCATCGTTTGTTCGCCCAAGGGCGTCCGGCTGTGCCGCCCAAGCGAGGCCGTGCTGGACCTGCTGGACCGCCTTCCGTCCGGCCCAATCACCAAAGAGGACGGAACGCCTCTGATCGTTGCGAAGGAAAGCGCGTTGACTGATACACCGCAGATCGAAGAGTCGCTTTTCCACGCCATCGACACCGACCGCCTGCTGTCACCGACCCGCGCGGACCATGCGCCGCGCATCCTGCTGCTGTATGGTTCGCTGCGCGAGCGGTCGTTCAGCCGGTTGATGACCGAAGAAGCCGCCCGCATCCTGACCCGGCTGGGTGCCGAAACACGAACCTTCAACCCGTCCGGCCTGCCGCTGCCCGATGATACCGGGGCGGATCACCCGAAGGTGCAGGAACTGCGCGATCTGGTCAGCTGGTCCGAAGGCATGGTCTGGTGTTCGCCGGAACGTCACGGTGCGATGACCGGGATCATGAAAACCCAGATCGACTGGATTCCCCTGTCGCTGGGCGGTGTGCGCCCGACGCAGGGCAAAACGCTGGCCGTGATGCAGGTTAATGGCGGCTCTCAAAGCTTCAATACCGTGAGCCAGTTGCGTATCTTGGGGCGATGGATGCGCCTACTGACGATCCCGAACCAGTCATCGACACCCAAGGCGTTTCTCGAATTTGACGAGGCGGGCCGGATGAAGCCATCGCCCTTTTACGACCGAGTGGTCGACGTGATGGAGGAGTTGATAAAGTTCACACTCCTGATCCGGGAAAAGCAAGACTATCTGCTGGACCGCTATAGCGAGCGCAAGGAAAGCGCCGCCGAACTGTCGGCGCGTGTCGCAAAGCGATCATAGCGATTTGCTCCGCACGATCACCGCACAGGTCGGGCAGCAGCCGCCTGCCTGCACAAAGCCAGCCAGCGGCCGCAGTAGTTACAACAGAGCCGTTGCAGTAACGGGCAGCAGCGCCACGATCACCAGCACGGCCAACATGACCCCGATGAACGGCAGCGTCGCGGCAAAGATCTGTTCGACCGTCACGTTTGGATCGTTCAGCGTATTGTGCACAGTGAAGACCGAGATGCCGAAAGGCGGTGTCAGCAAGCCAATCTCGACCGCGAGCACTGTGATGATGCCAAAGTGGCTCAGGTCGATGCCCAACCCCTGCGCAATGGGGGCCGCGATCGGCACCATGATCAGCAGGATCGACGTGCTATCGAGGATCATGCCCATCAACAAGATGATGACCGAATAAAAGCACAGGAACCCCAGCGGCGAAAACCCACCCGCCCGGACCAGATCGGCAATCGCATTGGGCAGGCCCGCTATTGACAGCATCCGCGAATAATAGCTGGCCGCGATCAGCAGCACGAGGATCGCCACCGAAATCGCCCCCGTCTGCTTCATCACTTGCCACATCTTGCCACTGCCCAGACTGCGGCGCCACAGTGCGATGATCAGCGCCCCAAACGCACCGATGCCGCCCGCCTCTGTCGGGGTGAAGAACCCAGAATACAGGCCGCCTAGCACCAGAAACACCAACAGGATGATCGGGATCAGCTTACCCAGCATCGTGGCCGCCGACATATTGGGGCCGTTCCTGTCCAGCCGCTTGGCGCGGGCCGCCTTAGGGTCTACATAGACGAAGCTCGGAAACAGCACTGACACACCCATCAGCATGGCGACAAAGCCGATGGCCAGAAGCATGCCGGGGATCAGGCCCGCGATAAACATGCCGCCAATCGACACCTCTGCCAGCACGCCGTAGATGATCAGCAACAGGCTGGGCGGGATCAACATGCCCAAAACCGAACTACCCGCCACGGTTCCTGCGGCAAAGGCGGGACGATAGCCGTGCCGCGTCATTTCCGGCACAGCCACGCGGGTGAACACGGCCGCTGACGCGATGGACACGCCGGTGACGGCGGCAAAAATTGTATTGGCCGCAACGGTCGCCACGCCCAGCCCGCACAGGACGCGGCGGAGCAGCTCTTCTGCCACCTCGAATGTGTCGCGGCCTACGTTGGAAACGCTGACCAGCAGCCCCATCAGAACGAACAACGGGATCGTTGCGAACAGGTAATCAGCGATGCCGCTATAGGCCGTCAGTTCCATCATCCTAAAGGCAAGGTCGATGTTGCCGCGGATGATCCAGATGCCAAGGAAGCCCACGGCAAAGAGGGCATAGGCGATCTGAAGCCCCAGCAGCACAAGGCCGACCAGCAGGGCGATCAGTAGAAATCCGATTGTCAGAGTGGTCATGAGGCAGCCTCAGTTCGGGTGCGCCACGTCATCGATGCGCGGTAAAGGCAGGCCAGAAGGGCCGCGACGCAGCCGATCACGGTGATCGCGCGGAACGGAAAGGTCGGGATGGTAAAGACGCCTTGCACACCAAAGAATTCGGCAGTCGTCCAAGCATTCATCATGTTGGGCCATGACGCCCACAGGATCAGCGCAAAGACCAATGCACCCATCAAGGCAAAGAGCGTATCCAGCAACCGCGCGCCTGCAGGGCTGGCGCGCTGGATGCGGCGGATCAGGAAATCGGCGCGGGTCAGGCGGCCCTGCATCACGGCGGCGGCGATCTGCAAAAAGACGATGGCTACGACGGACCGTCCCGCGATTTCAGCCACCCCGGTGATCGGCGCGTTGAAAAAGTTGCGCCCGATTACGTCAAGCACGATCATCCCCATCATCACGCCTATCCAGACCGTGCCGATGGCAGACAGCAGGTTGGCGACGCTGCCAAGGACGGCACCGACCGGGGCCTTGGCAAAGGGCGGGACCGCGCCCATATCAGCTGTGATCT
>CAWUXN010000269.1:0-11822 GCA_963926415.1 uncultured Loktanella sp. | reverse complement strand
GCGGGCCCAGCGCGTGTAGGCCTTTCAAGATGTCGATGGCATAGGCCAACTGATAATCCTCGTCCCGCAGCTTGGCCGCATCTTCGGCACGCGCGCGGTCTTCTTCGATCAGCTTGATCTCGTCCTCGGTCAGGCTGTCGTTCGACAGCGTGCCGCGTAGATCAGCCTCTGATCGCATCGACGATGTGGCGGCGTTGTCCTCTTCCGTCTCGTCGACGGGCACGGGCATTGGTTGTTCGACGATGATATCAGGCGAAATACCAAGGTTCTGAATCGACCGGCCAGACGGTGTATAATACCGCGCCGTCGTCAGACGCATAGCGCCATTGCCCTGCAGCGGCACAACGGTCTGGACAGACCCCTTGCCGAACGACTTCGTGCCCACAACGATGGCCCGGCGATGATCCTGCAGCGCACCCGCCACGATTTCAGAGGCAGAGGCAGAACCGCCGTTGATCAGCACCACGATTGGCAATCCACCCGCCAGATCGCCCGGCGTCGCATTATAGCGGTCGCCATCGGCAGCGGCGCGGCCACGGGTCGATACAATCTCGCCGCCCTCAAGGAAGGCATCGGATACGAACACAGCTTGGTTCAGCAGACCGCCCGGGTTGTTACGCAGGTCCAGCACGATGCCGTCTAGGTTCGCAATCCCGCCAGCTTCGTCGATTTGCTCTTTCAGACCGTCTTCCAGATTAGGGAAAGTCTGTGCATTGAACGTCGTCACCCGGAGAACTGCAGCCTTGCCTTCGGTCCGTGCGCGCACGGCGGTCAGCTTAATGGTGTCGCGGATGATCGACACGTCGAACGGCTCGATCGATCCTTCGCGCACCACGGTTATGATGACCTCTGACCCGACCGGCCCGCGCAGTAGTTGCAGCGCCTCGTCCAGCGTCAGGCCCAGCACGTTTTCCCCGTCTACAGCGGTGATGAAATCGCCCGCCATCATGCCAGCAGCAGCGGCAGGGGTGTCGTCGATCGGCGACACGACCTTGACCCAGCCTTCTTCTTGCGTGACTTCCAGACCCAGCCCGCCGAATTCACCGCGCGTCTGCACCTGCATGTCCTTGGCATCGTCCTCGGACAGATAGGACGAATGTGGGTCCAGCGAGGTCAGCATCCCGTTGATCGCGGCCTCGATCAGTTTCTTGTCGTCCACATCCTCGACATAGCCCTGACGGATCCGCTCGAAAATATCGCCGAACAGGTCGAGTTGTTCATAAACGTTAGCATCCGCAGTGGCGGTCTGCGCGATCAGCGGTCCGGCAAACTGCGTGGTGGCCACAAGGCCAAGCACAGTGCCACCGGCGGCGGCCATCAAAAGCTTCTTCATGCGTGATCCTATCTAGTCCAGTGCGAACCAGGTGCCTGGGTTGACAGGACTTTGCCCGTCTCTGACCTCAAGATAAAGGGTCTGTGTCGCCGTCCCAGCCGATCCGGGCGTTCCAGCGGTCAAAATCGCGTCAACATCCGGCAAATCTCCGCCCAGCAGGCCAAGTGGCGCGCCAGCGGGCAGAACTTGACCCGCTTCGCCGTACACCTCTGCCAGCCCGCCGATGACGAACAACACGTCCTGCGCGGGCTCTAAAATGATAACGTTGCCGTAATCTAGGAGCGGCCCGCGGAACAGCAGCGTCGCAGCAACCGGCGTCGTGACCAGCGCTCGCGGCCGCGCCGCAATCACTACACCCGGGCGCACAATCCCGGCAGCATCAGCCGCGTTATAGGCGCGTAGCACAGTCCCCTGCACCGGTCGCGCCAGATCGCCCTGTGGCACCAGCTCTGGCGCGACGACATCGACGGTATCCGCCAGCGCATCCGCAAAGGCGGCCAGCGTATCGGTGCTGGCCAACAGCAGCGCCGTCTGCACCCGGTCCTCGGTATAGCGTTGCGGCAGATCGGTCCGGTCGGACACCGCCGCCGACAACGCCGCCCGCGCCTCTTGCGCGCCTTGCAGGCCATCGCTCAGCGTATCTGCCGCGCTTTTCTGCAAGGCTTGCAGCAGCGCTAGCTCCTCTAGCTGCCTGCGCAAATCGCCCACCTTGGCCTGCAGGGCAGGGGTGACATCCGCCACAAGCATCCCCGACCGCGCCGTGCTTAGCGGGCCAGACGGGTGCAGCAACAGCAGCGGCGCTGGCGCATTGCCAATCGACGCCAGCACGCCAAGCAGCTGCGACACCTCGGCCTGCCGCGCGTCCATCTGCGTCTGCAAAGTATCCTGCCGGATGGCCATGCGCCGCATCCCGTCGCGCAGGGCGATCAAGCCGTCCTCATAGGCGCGCACGGTTTCCGTCAGCGCCGCCACCCGGTCCTGCGATCCGCCCGCGGCATCCAGCTGCGCCCGCGCCGCTTGCAGGCGCGCCGCAGCCTGCGTCGCGGCATCGCTTGGGCTCTGCGCAGCCAGCGGCCCCGCAAACAAGGCGGCACAAAGGATCGCTGCAAGGCGTATCAATCGATCAGGCTCCGGCCTGTCATCTCAGCTGGTTTTTCCATCCCCATCAGCCGCAACAGAGTTGGCGCAACGTCCGCCAGCCGCCCGTTGTGAATGGTCGCGCCTGCAGGTCCGCCATACAAGATCACCGGCACAAGATTCGTCGTATGCGCCGTATGCGGCCCGGCCGTCACAGGATCGACCATGGTTTCGCAATTGCCATGATCGGCACAAACCACCATCGCACCGCCCACCTTTTCCAGCGCATCCAGCACCCGGCCAAGGCCGCGGTCTACTGCCTCGCAGGCCGCAATCGCCGCATTCAGATCGCCGGTATGGCCGACCATGTCGGGGTTAGCGTAGTTCGTGACGATCAGGTCATAGCCTTTCTCAATCGCGGCCACAAAATCATCCGTCACCTCGACGGACGACATCTCTGGTTGCAGATCATAGGTCGCCACTTTTGGCGACTTCGGCATCTCGCGATCCTCTCCATCCTCAGACGTTTCCTTACCGCCGTTCAGGAAAAACGTGACATGCGGATACTTCTCCGTCTCGGCCAGCCGGAACTGAGTCTTGCCATGCTTGGCCACCCATTCGCCCAGCGTGTTGCGAATATCCCGCTTGGGGAAGACCGCATCAAACCAATCCACATGCCGGTCAGAATATTCCACCATCCCCAGCCGAACGGCCAGCGTTGGCATCGTCCGTTCAAAGCCGTAAAACTCTGGATTACCAATCGCCTCTAAAATCTCGCGGGCGCGGTCGGACCGGAAGTTCAGACAAAACAGCCCATCCGCGGGATGCATGCCGTCGTAATCACCAATCACCGTGGCAGGAATGAACTCGTCGGTCTTGCCGTCTGCATAGGCCTGCGCGATCGCATCCTTCGCTGTGGCGGCCACGGCGACACCCTTGCCGTTCACCATCGCGTCAAAGGCCGTCTGCACCCGGTCCCAACGATTGTCCCGGTCCATCGCATAATAGCGGCCCGTGACTGTCACAACCTGCACACCGCCCGGCAGCTTGCCCAGCATATCGGCCATGAAATCCTGCGCCGAAGAGGGTGCCACATCGCGCCCGTCCGTGACAGCGTGGATTACAACGGGAACACCCTCCGCCGCCAACAGTCGCGCCGTTTCCACCAGATGCGCAACATGTCCATGCACGCCGCCATCCGATACGACCCCCATCAGATGCGCCCGCCCGCCAGTGCCCTTCAACCGCGCGGCAAAATTGCAGATCGCCTGCTGACCGGGATAGCTGCCATCCTCGATCGCCAGATCGATCTGCCCCAGATCCATCGCTACAACGCGGCCCGCACCGATATTGGTGTGCCCGACCTCTGAATTGCCCATCTGCCCCCTCGGTAGACCCACATCGGGTCCAAAGGTAATTAGCGTCGCATGGGGGCATGTCGCCATCAGCCGGTCGAAGTTTGGCGTGTCCGCGAGCACAGGCGCATTCGCCTCTGCACTGTCGCGCAATCCCCAGCCATCCAGAATACAAAGGACAACCGGCTTCGGTACAGGCTGGGTCAGCGACATGGCATATCTCCTTCAACGTCACCGATGATCTAACGCAAAGCGTTGATCCAGAAAACTGCCGATCTCAATCACCTTGCCAGAAATACTCCCGCCGGAGGCACCCTTCGAGTTTTCGACGAAAATTCGAAGGGTGCTACAGATCGAAAGTCGCGAGAACCGGCGCGTGGTCGCTTGGCTGTTCCCATCCGCGCACATGGCGCAGCACCCTGCTGGAATGGGCTGCGCTGGCGATATCGGGGGTGGCCCAGATGTGGTCCAGCCGGCGGCCCTTGTCGGCGGTATCCCAGTCGGGGGCCCGATAGGACCACCAGCTATACAGGTTCCCCTGCGGAATATCCTGCCGGGTCACGTCGACCCAGCCAGCGGCATCCTGCACCTGCGCTAGATGTTCGACCTCGATCGGCGTGTGGCTGACGACCTTCAGCAGTTTCTTATGATCCCAGACATCATCCTCGCGCGGCGCAATATTCAGATCGCCCACCAAGATCGCCTTTGTCGGCCGGTCCGCATGAAAGGCGTCCCGCATCTCGGTCAGGTAATCCAGCTTTTGGCCGAATTTCTCGTTGATCTCCCGGTCCGGCTTGTCGCCGCCTGCGGGAACATAGAAGTTATGGATCGTCACGCCATTCGCCAGCCGCCCCGCGATATGCCGCGCATGGCCAAGGGATGCATAATCCGCCGCCCCGACCTCCTCAATCGGCATCTTCGAAAAAATCCCGACCCCGTTATAGCCCTTTTGCCCGCGTCCGATCATGTGGGTATAACCCAGCGCTTGAAAGGTCGTCAGTGGGATCTTGTCCAGCGGGCTTTTGCATTCCTGCAGGCACAGCACGTCCGGCGTTTCGTCCGTCATCAGTTTTGCGACCAGCGCCTCGCGCAGGCGGACAGAGTTGATGTTCCAGGTGGCAAGCGTAAATGTCATCGGTTTTCCTTACAGCAGCGCCGCGGCGGGCTTGATATGGCCGCACAGCGTGCCGCGCCAATTGCGGATCTCGGGCACCATCCGCGCCGTGGTCGCCGGGTGATCCGCATCCAGCACACCCAGTTTCACAAGGATCGCGGCAATCGCGGCCTCTGATGCGCGGGTACTACCATCGGTGATTTTCAACGCCACGCCAATCCGCTTTTCGGGAATGATCGCGACGAACACCGCTTCGGCCCCCGTCTTGATCGCAACGCGGCCGCCCATGGCGCGCATCAGATCGGTGCAGGCGCGGGTTTCGCCGGCAACCAGCTCTGGAAACGCCATCATAGCTTCGCGCAGCTGCACCGCCGCCTTGGACCGCGTATCGTTTCGGTCATGGGCCGTGGCGAAAAAGCTCATCGCGCGGGCCAAGCCATGCACAGACGTCGCAAAGTTCGGGGCAGAGCAGCCGTCAATCCCATAGCCGGGCGAAGTCTCACCTGTCACATCCTCGAACGCTGCCTTACCCGCCTGCTGCACCGGATGATCCACCAGTTCGTAGTCCGCAGCCCCACCCAGATGGCGGTTCAGCGTCAAAAAGCCCGCGTGCTTGCCAGAGCAATTGTTGTGGATCTGGCACGGCGCGGCATGGGCGCGAATGATCTCATTTCGTGCTGGAATATCGCCGGGCCACTGCGGCCCGCAGCGAAAATCGCTATCCGATAGCCCCAGCGTATCCAGCCAGACCTGCACCCGGTCGGTGTGAATATGCGCGCCTTGATGCGACGCGCAGGACAGCGCCAGCTGTTCTACGCTGAGCCCCTGCGCATCTGCAGCCCCGCTTTCAATCAGCGGCAGCGCCTGAATCATCTTGCAGGAAGAGCGCGGGAAGATCACCGCCTCGGCGTCACCCCAGACCTCAACGACCTCTCCATCGGCACCGCAAACGACCGCATGTCCCTGATGGACCGACTCCAAAATGTCGCCGCGCCAGATTTCGACCAGATCAACGGGACCACTCATGGGATATTTCCTTTCATCGCGCCCGCCCACGGCTTTGTGCGCGTATGGGGGCTTTGCACTTTAGGCGATTTTTTGCTAGGACCATGGCTATAGCGTTGAACTAAGACCCGCCAGACGAAAAGGTTGATAAAACCCATACGCGGGACCGACAGAGGCAAGGGCAGCTTGGAGGCCTATTTACAATGATTACGACGACATTTCGCACCCTGACATTGGCAGCAGCAACGCTGATTGCTACGCAGGTGGGCGCGCAGGCGACCACGGACAACCTAGTCGCGGCCAACACGGACTGGAGCACATTCGAGGCGGAAAACCCGCGCGAGTGCATCAGCACATCCGCGCCAAAGCAAAGCCTGCTGACCGACAGCGCCGGCAATGCCACAGATGGCCGCCGTGGCGACATCTATCTGATGGTGTTCTACCGTCCTGCGGAAAACGTGAAGGGCCAGATCATGTTCACCGGCGGCTATCCCTTTGCCCCCGGCTCGACCGTGAACATGAACGTCAGCGGCACCACGTTCGAGCTGTTCACCGAAGGTGAATACGCTTGGCCCGCCACGCCGGAAGACGACGCGAAAGTCGTCGCGGCTATGAAGCGCGGGTCCGATGCGGTGCTCAAGGCGAGCTCTGGCCGGGGTAACATCACGACCGACACGTTCTCGCTCTCCGGCTTCACCGCCGCCGTCGAAGAAGCCGCGAACCGCTGCGCCGGTTAAGGGTTTTTCGTAGAAAAATCGAAAGGCCCCGGGTTTCAGTTGGAAACCGGGGCCTTTGGCCTACAACAGACTCGCTTTATTGCCCGAAAGGTCCACTGCCATGACCGCGACTGCCCCCATCACGCAAGACGTTCACACGATCCCCCGCAAGCTGCCCGAAGGGCCGCAAAACCTGATCGGGATGACCCGCGATCAGATGCGCGAGGCGTTGATCGCAGCGGGCACGGCGGAAAAGCAGGCCAAGATGCGTGTGAACCAGCTCTGGCAGTGGCTTTATCACTGGGGCGTGCGTGATTTCGCGCTGATGACGAACCTCGCCAAAGACTACCGCGCCCTGCTCGCGGGTACCTTTGTAATCGAACTCCCCGAAGTCGTCACCCGTCAGGTCAGCACCGACGGCACCCGCAAATACCTCGTCCGCATCGCTGGCGGCCACGAGGTAGAGGTCGTCTATATCCCGGAATCTGACCGCGGTACGCTGTGCATCTCGTCCCAGGTCGGCTGCACCCTGACCTGTTCCTTTTGCCACACAGGCACACAGAAACTGGTCCGCAACTTGACGCCCGCCGAAATCGTCGGCCAGATCCTAGTCGCTCGTGACGACCTTGGCGAATGGCCAGAGCCCGGCCAAGGCTCCGGTGACAACGGCCCGCGCATGTTGTCGAACATCGTGCTGATGGGTATGGGCGAACCGCTTTATAACTTCGAAAACGTCCGCGACGCGATGAAGATCGCGATGGACGGAGAAGGAATCGCCCTGTCCCGCCGCCGCATCACGCTGTCGACCTCTGGCGTCGTCCCCGAAATCGCCCGCACCGCGCAGGAAATCGGCTGCCAACTGGCCGTTAGCTTTCACGCCACCACAGACGAGGTTCGCGACACGCTGGTCCCGATCAACAAGAAATGGAACATCGAAGCCCTGCTGGACGCCCTGCGCGTCTATCCCAAGGTCTCGAACTCCGAACGGATCACCTTTGAATACGTGATGCTGGACGGCGTGAACGACAGCGACGCCGACGCTCACCGTCTGGTGAAACTGATCGAGGGCATTCCCGCCAAGATCAACCTGATCCCCTTTAATGAATGGCCCGGCGCGCCCTACAAGCGCTCCTCCGGCAACCGCATCCACGCCTTCGCCGACATCATCTACAAGGCCGGCTACGCGTCCCCCGTCCGCAAACCACGCGGAGAAGACATCATGGCCGCCTGCGGTCAGCTGAAGTCAGAGACCGAGCGCGCCCGAAAAAGTCGCAAAAAGATCGAGGCCGACGCAGGGCTGTAATTCACCCCTGCGTCGCTTTTGTTGATTTAACGTGAAATTGCTGCCGAGCCCGGAATCAAGCTGCATGCGCCGTCGCGCGAGCTGAGCGACAAAGTCCTGATTGTGTCTTAACGTCGGCTGTGTGGGGCGATTTCAACGATTCGTCCGCCGGTGTGAAGGCCGAATTGTTAACAATCACTCCCGATTTCGTTTCTTTTTTCAGAGAGCAATTCGGAAACGTTTGCTTCCAGAATATTGTAGTTAATGTTCCCAAATAAGATCTGGCGTCCTTCGCTAAATATGTAGGTTGGACTGCCCTGAACACGCAAGGATTGGGCAAGCTCATAGTCGGCGGCCAATTTCGCAATTGCTTCGCCCGTCTCAATTTTCTTAAGAATCTCGTCAAATACTATGCCAATTTTCTCACCAATAGCTCTCTGAACGGCCCAGTTGGAGATGTCTTGAGCTTCGACAAAAAATGCGGTTCGGAGTTCCTTGGCTGCCCTATTCGATAAACGATTAAAAAACGTTCCCTCGGTAGCTTCGTATTCAAGCAACTCTATCGCCTTGATAAACAAGTGCGGGCTTGCCGAAGACTTTGGTCGCACCTTGGACCAGACATCATCGTGAATGCTCACGTTTTCGAAACCTTTAGCAACCGTTTTGACGTGGTCGGAGTATCCGCTGAAGCCGCCTCGGTCGTGCCACGCCTTGTTGATTTTGGTCTGTGTATCTGGAAAAATAGAACAAAAATGCTCCTCCACTTCAATCCTATCACCGAACTTTTCAACCAATTTAAAAAGGCTGGCTTGTCCAATATAGGCCCAGACGCAAAGAACGTCTGAAAAGTGTACGATCTTTAATGCAGACATATAATTAAGTCCTTAAAAGGAGTGGCGCTGAACTGCTGCCCCTACAACAACCTACACTTCCTGACAACTTGAAGCGGTGTTGTCACTTTGGTATCGTCGACCAGATGGAAATTTGGTCTCTTAGCAGGTACTGACGTATTCATAAGAATTTAAAATAACTTTTAACCAAATTTAACAAACCACCCTCGTTTTATATAATATGTTTCGCACGCGAAACATCAGGTCACCCCGCGACGCGCAATTACCGCCCCGGCATGTCCTGGCGTTTCTGGCCCTTGCCGTCCCAATCATCCAGTGCGGCAATCGCTTCCTCGGCGGTCTCCACGAAACGGAACAGTTCCAGATCGGCCTGCGCAATCGTCCCGGCATCGGCCAGTGCCTGCCAATTGATGATCCGCTCCCAGAAATCGCGACCGAACAGTAGGAACGGCACGCGGGCCATGCGGCCGGTCTGGATCAGGGTCAGCGCTTCGAACATCTCGTCCAGCGTGCCAAAGCCACCGGGGAACACGCAGATGGCAGAGGCGCGCATCAGGAAATGCATCTTGCGGACCGCAAAGTAGTGGAAGTTAAAGCACAGATTTGGCGTGACGTATTCGTTCGGTGCCTGCTCGTGCGGCAGCACGATGTTCAAGCCAATCGATATGCCGCCCGCCTCGTGCGCGCCGCGGTTGCCCGCTTCCATCACGCCGGGGCCGCCGCCCGTGGCAATGATATTCTCGCACGGGTCATTGGCCAGCGACCGTTCGGTCATCAGGCGGGCAAAGGTCCTCGCCGCGTCGTAATACTTGGTCAGCTCCGCTAGCGTTTCCGTCCGGGCTTGCGCCTTGTTCACCGGGTCGGGGATGCGGGCACCGCCGAACAGCACGATGGTGGATTTCACTCCCGCTTCGTTCATCAGCAACTCTGGCTTCATCAGCTCTAGCTGCAACCGCACGGGACGCATGTCTTCGCGCGCCAGAAATTCACGGTCCGCAAAAGCAAGGGCATAGGACGGCGCGCGGGTCTGGGCGGTATCCGGCACCCCTCTCGCGGCGATCATGTCCTCGGTAGAGCGGCGGAACTTGTTTTCGTGGTCTTCGGGCATGGAACGTCCTTAAGATTGCGCGGCAGGGCCTCCGCGTCTATAGCCCGTGCCAACTGTCAGAACCAGCAAAGAGGTCCGCCCCATGACGAACGCCGCCCTGGAAACCGCCATCGAATCCGCATGGGACGCCCGTGACACGATCACTCCCGCGACCACAGGCGAAACGCGCGACGCGATCGAGGATACGCTGAGCGCCCTCGACTCCGGCAAACTGCGCGTCGCAGAAAAGCAGGAAGACGGGTCGTGGCATGTGAACCAATGGGCGAAAAAGGCGGTTCTGCTGTCCTTCCGCCTGAACGATATGAAGCCAATCAGTGGCGGCAACGGCGACACAACGTGGTGGGACAAGGTCCCGTCCAAGTTCGACGGCTGGGGTGAAGCTCAGTGGCGCCAGGCCGGCTTCCGCGCCGTCCCAGGCAGCATCGTGCGCCGCTCTGCCTATATCGCGCCGGGAGTCGTGCTGATGCCGTCCTTTGTGAACCTTGGTGCCTATGTCGGCGAAGGGTCGATGGTTGACGGCTGGGCCACGGTTGGTAGCTGCGCCCAGATCGGCAAGAACGTCCACCTGTCCGGCGGCGTCGGCATCGGTGGCGTGCTGGAGCCGATGCAGGCCGGCCCGACGATCATCGAAGACAACTGCTTCATCGGTGCCCGCTCCGAAGTCGTCGAAGGCTGCATCATCCGCGAAGGCTCTGTCCTTGGCATGGGCGTATTCATTGGCCAGTCGACGAAAATCGTCGACCGCGAAACCGGCGAAGTCACCTACGGCGAGGTCCCTCCCTATTCCGTCGTCGTCGCGGGCACGATGCCATCCAAGAACGGCATCAACTTGTATTGCGCCGTGATCGTAAAACGGGTGGACGAGCGGACCCGCTCCAAGACCGGCATCAACGAGCTGCTGCGCGACTGATGATCATCAGCCGCACTCTGGCCCGCCGTCGAGAGGCGGACGGGGTGCGGCCCGGATGGCTGGGGGCCTGGGTTCCGGTCGTCCTTGATACGATTGCGGTGCTGGCTCTTCTGATCGGCTCTCTGTGGCTGGGATACGGCACGCTGATGGCACTGCCGGTCTGGGCCCGGATCATCACCTTGTTCGCGCTGTTCTTTGCGCCGCTGCAACTGGTGCTGATCACCTCTTCTATGTGGGCAACCCGCTCGCGCTGGCAGGACCCGCCGCAACCGGACACCTGACCCGGTCTCCACTGGATTTTGACGCGTTTGGGAACCGTTTCCAGGATTGAGACGTTATGTCGCAGAATGCCCTAATCGAGGGCACAACCGCATAAGGAAGATCAATATGGGCTGGCTTTCAGCAATCATCGTCGGGGGCATCGCTGGATGGCTTGCCGAACAATTCATGAAGTCCAACATGGGCCTTCTGATGAACATCATCCTCGGTATCGTGGGTGCGTTCGTCTTCAACCTGATCTTTGGTAACTTGCTGGGCATGTATCCTGCGAGCAGCTGGATCAGCTATTTGATCGCCGGTTTCATCGGTGCCTGCCTGTTGATCTGGGTTGCACGGATGGTCCGTCGCTAATCTGAACGCTGGCAATCTGATTGCCCCAAACTGCGTGCAGCATACTATGCGCCGCTTTGCGTTTGCACCCTTTGCACCGTCAAACCGGCTTGACAGGTGCCGGCAATGGCGCGATGCCACCTCCATGAATAAGCGAACACAACAGGTTTACACGTTGCTGGTCGAAGTAGGCCGCAGCAAGGATGACGGGCTTCCCAAGGATGCCACCGGGGCGGCGCTGATGTGCTACGCCTCTGGCGTGGACGAGGCAGAGGCCGTGCGCGAAACCGTCGCTATCCTGAAGCAGGCCGACCTGTCGCCGCTGGATGTCTCTGGCTACGGCACGCTGGACGAACGCCTAGCCGAAGGCCACGATATCGACGAAGCAGAGCGCGAACTGATGCAGCGCGCGCTGGATGAAAACAGCGTGATCGTCGCCCAAATGACGCCGTTTTTCGGTGA
>CAWUXN010000268.1:0-3916 GCA_963926415.1 uncultured Loktanella sp. | reverse complement strand
GCATCGCCCACTTTGACGCGCTGATCGACGCCGCCCGCGCCCACGCGCCCGAACAGGCGCTGGTCACGATCGCCGACGTCGGCGACGTCGCCGTCATGCTGGCCAGCGACGGTGCCCGCCGCGTGACCGGCGAAGTCATACACATCGACGGAGGTTTGCATGTCCGCGCCTGACCCAGCAGCATCGCTGCAATTCATAGAAAACCGCACTTACACAGAAATTTCTGTCGGCGATTCCGCCCAGACCGTGCGCACCCTGACGCCCCGCGACATATCCCTGTTCGCGGTGATGTCCGGCGATGTGAACCCCGCACATGTCGACGCGGATTACGCAAAAACCGACATGTTCCACAGCATCATTGCCCACGGCATGTGGGGGGCTGCGCTAATCTCTGCCGTGTTGGGCACGCAATTGCCGGGGCCGGGCGCGATTATTCTAGATCAAAGCCTATCCTTCAAGGCACCCATTGCCCTTGGAGATACGATCATCGCGCGGGTAGAGGTCAGTGAAAAGCTGGAAAAAGGCCGCGTCACACTGGCGTGCACCTGCATCAATCAGGACGGGGTCACCGTCATCGACGGCACGGCCCGCGTCATCGCGCCAGCAGACAAGGTCCGCTGCCCCCGTGCCGTGTTGCCAGATGTGGAACTGCATGTCCCCGCCGCGCAATATGCCCGCCTAATCGCCGCCACAACAGACCTGACTCCGGTGCGCACCGCTGTCGTGCATCCTTGCGATGAGTTGTCTCTGACCGGGGCGCTGGACGCCGCGGAGCGTGGCATCATCGTTCCCATCCTCGTTGGCTCAAAGGCGCGGATTGTGGCTGTGGCCAAGGCAGCAGGTTGCAGCCTGACAGGGATCGAGGTGGTTGATACACCCCACAGCCACGCGGCTGCCGCCATGGCCGTCGCGCTGGCCCGCGCTGGCAAGGTCGAAGCCTTGATGAAAGGCGCGCTGCACACGGACGAGCTGATGGAGGCTGTCGTTGACGCCACCCTTGGCCTGCGCACAGAGCGGCGGATGAGCCATATCTACGTCCTTGATGTACCAACCTATCCCAAGCCGCTGCTGATCACCGACGCGGCAATCAATGTGGCCCCGGACCTGAGAGAGAAGCGTGACATCGTGCAGAACGCGATTGATCTGGCCCGGGCCCTTGGCACCGAACTGCCCAAAGTCGCGATCCTGTCGGCAGTCGAAACCGTCACGCCCCGCATGACATCGACCCTAGACGCTGCGGCCCTGTGCAAGATGGCGGACCGCGGGCAGATCACCGGCGGTCTGCTGGATGGCCCGCTGGCGTTTGACAACGCCATCTCGGCGGCATCAGCCGCAGCCAAGGGGATCGTGTCGCAGGTCGCGGGAGATGCAGACATTCTTGTCGCACCGGATCTGGAATCGGCGAACATGATGGCCAAGCAACTGATCTATTTGGCGGGGGCGGATGCGGCCGGGCTGGTGATGGGGGCGGCGGTACCGATCATCCTGACCAGCCGAGCCGACAGCGGCTGGGCGCGTCTGGCGTCCTGCGCTCTGGCACGCCTGGTGATCGGATGAACCTAGCTATACTGACGCTGAATGCCGGCTCCAGCAGCCTGAAGTTCGCGCTGTTTCCCGTCACCGACGATTTTCCCGCCCTGATGCGCGGCAAGATCGCGGGCATCGGCACGGGGGCGCGTTTTGCCGCCACAGACCATGAGGGCAAACCGGTGACGCAGCCGATGGGGGTCAAACCGGACGCTCAGCACGATGCCCTGATCCCCGATCTGCTGCGCTGGATTGGGCGGCAGTTGCCGGACATCACCATCGTCGCGGTCGGGCACCGCGTTGTGCATGGCGGGCGGACCTTCAAGGGACCGGCGCTGGTGACCGCAGCGGTTTTGCGAACACTGACCGATCTGGTGCCGCTTGCACCGTTGCATCAGCCGCATAACCTTGCGGCCATTCGCCGGGTCGCGACATTGCTGCCTGACGTGCCGCAGGTGGCCTGCTTCGACACCAGTTTTCACCGCACTCAGGACCTTCTTGCCCAGCTGTTCGCCCTTCCCCGCCACCTGACGGATGAGGGGGTCATTCGCTACGGCTTTCACGGGTTATCTTACGATTATATCGCCAGCGTCCTGCCGGAACACTCAGACCGGGCGCAGGGCAAAGTCATCGTCGCCCATCTGGGGAACGGTGCGAGCATGTGCGCGCTATCGCAGGGGCGCAGCACAGCGACTAGCATGGGGTTCACTGCATTGGACGGGCTGATGATGGGGCAGCGCTGCGGATCGATTGACCCCGGCGTGCTGCTGTATTTGATGGACGGAAAGGGCATGACGCCTGCGCAGCTGTCGATGCTGCTTTATACCCAGTCCGGCCTGCTGGGCGTGTCCGGCATCAGCCCCGACATGGCCGTGCTGGAAGCCAGCGCCGCACCTGCGGCGGGGCAATCGATCGATCTGTTCTGCTACCGCGCGGCAAATGAACTGACGGCGCTTGCCACCGCCAACGGCGGGTTGGACGCGATCGTCTTTACCGCCGGGATCGGCGAACGATCCGCGCGCGTGCGCGCAGCGATCTGCGAGCGGCTGGCATGGCTTGGGGTCCGCCTTGATCCCGATGCCAATGCGGCCCACGCCATGCGCATCTCGGCCGATTCCTCTGCCACAGAGGTGCTTGTCATCGCGACTGACGAAGAGGTCGTGATTGCCGATGCAACACGGCGGTGGGCCTGATCAAAGGCCCGCCCAGACCAGGCAAACCCGCACAGTATATTCGCAAAACGGTCTACTGCAGATGCGGTGGGACCTTCCGTTTTACTGGTCCCGCAAGTCCTGAGGCAGCAGCGCCTGCGGCATATCCTGATAACAGATCGGCCGGGTAAAGCGGCGGATGGCCAGCGTGCCGACCGAGGTTGCCCCAAAGTTCGTGCTGGCCGGGAACGGGCCTCCGTGAACCATGCTGTCCGCAACCTCAACCCCAGTCGGGAAGGCGTTGACCAGCAAGCGGCCCGCCTTGCGTTCCAGAACGGGCACCAACGCGCGGGCGGCGTCCAGATCGGCGTCGTCCATCTGCAGCGTGCACGTCAGCTGGCCGTGCAGCGCCTGTGCGATCTGCTGAACCTGATCTGTGTCCGCCGCGCGGATCACAATGCCCGCGGGGCCGAACATCTCTGCCGCCAAATCGGGGTTCGCCAGCCAGTCCGCGCCGGACACAACGAACAGCGCCGGGCCACCTTCGCGCCCCGTGCCGCCAGCGCTCAGGCAGGTCTTCACGCCCGCATGAGACGCGGTTTGCGTCACCCCTGCACGGTAACCTTCGGCGGTGCCGCCGGTCAGCATCGCGGCGGGGGCAACCTGCGTCAGCGCATCCTGTGCCGCAGCGACAAAGGCATCTGCCAGCGCGTCGGGGACGATAACGACGCCGGGATTGGTGCAGAACTGGCCCACGCCCATGGTCAGCGATCCGGCCCAGCCGGTGCCGATGGCAGCGGCCCGGTTTGCGGCAGCAGCAGGCAGCACGAAAACCGGGTTGATGGCACCCAGCTCTCCAAAGAACGGGATCGGCTCTGGCCGCGCCATAGCCAGATCGAACAGCGCCTTGCCGCCGCGATATGACCCGGTAAAGCCGACGGCGCGGGTCAGCGGGTGCTGTACCAGCACCTCGCCTGCCTCATTCGTGTTAGACTGCACAAAGCCAAAAGTGCCCTTGGGCATCCCGGTTTTTTCAATCGCGGCGGCGATGGCCTGTGCGACAATCTCTCCGGTCGCGGGGTGGCCGGGGTGGCCCTTATAGACAACGGGACAACCGGCGGCGAGAGCTGCTGCCGTGTCACCGCCTGCCGTCGAAAAGGCGAGCGGGAAGTTTGAGGCCCCGAAGACGCCGACTGGCCCCAGCGGCCGTTGGATCATCCGCAGATCGGGTCGGGGCA